>JAGVTM010000059.1 GCA_019136785.1 Chloroflexota bacterium
TCAATGTCTATCCGGGCCAGATTGTCAACCAGGGGCAGATTATTGGCGCCACCGGCAACACAGGCTGCTCCTCCGGGCCCCACTTGCACTTCGAGATACGGCTCAACGGTATACACCAGGACCCGTTCTGGGCTGGCTACCTGCCCTAGCTGTTTTTTATTGTTTACCATGGGTCGGGCATCCCTGCCCGACCTCCCCCTTATTTGCCCGGCTGCTTATCCTGAACCATCAGCGCCGCGCCAATCGCCGCGCCGATGCCCGCGCCCACGCCTACTCCTACAGCCAGATTATTAAACGCTGCCCCCAGCGCCGCTCCAATGGCCACGCCTAGAGCAATACCTATGCCCATGGATTTGCTCTTGTCTGATTGTTTGGGTGATTTCTGTTCCATTTCTTTTCTTCCGTGAATGACGAAACCCATATGCCGGCATATGTCGCCATATGGGTTTCGCCTTTTTAGACTAATGGCCTACCCGGCTCGTTCTGCCGCTTTAGTCAAAGCGCGCTGCACAAACACCGGCGCCATCTCATAACGATACGCGGCGCTGGCGTGAATATCGCCCAACAACTCATCCATATTCAGATCATTTTTGACCGCTTGAGCTGCGGCGGCAATGCTGTCCGCGTTTAGCGGCTGGCCCGTCAGAGCGGCTTCCACTGCGGCAGCGCGAGTGGCTCGCGGCGTCAGTCCGCCCACAGCCACGCTGGCTGCTTTGCACAGACCATTTTCCACCATCACCACGGCTGCCGCGCCCACAATGGCGTAGCGCGAGGCTGGATTAAACATCTTCGCATAGCCAGAACCCGTGCCTGGCTGTTCCGCTCGCACCACCACCGCCGTTAGCACCTCATCCGCCGCCAGCGCTGTGGTAAACAGATCCAGGAAGAAGTCGTCCGCCGCCACTACCCGCTGCCCGTTGGGCCCGGCAATGTGGAAGCGCGCGTGCAGGGCTGTAAAAACCGTTGGCAGGTCGGAAGCCGGATCGGCGTGAGCCACGTTGCCGCCGACTGTGCCGCGATTACGTACCTGCGGGTCGCCAATCCAGCCCGCCGCTTCGCTGAGAACGGTAGGCAGCCCTTCTGCCGCCGCCACCATCGCGTGCGTCGTCAGCGCCCCAATCACAATGCGGTCGCCTTCCATCTGGATGCCTTTGATGCCCGCCAGCCGGCCAATATCAATGAGGGCATCCGGTTGGGCCAGGCGTAGTTTCATCACTGGCAGCAGGCTGTGTCCGCCGGCTAATAGTTTGGCGTCACGATTTTGCCCCAGCAGCGCGATGGCGTCTGCCACTGATTGGGCGCGTTGGTAATCAAACTTGGGTGGGTACATCAGTCGCCTCCTCCATTGCTGGCGTGCATCGCCCGGTAGACTTTTTCGGCTGTGTATGGCATTTCCAGGTGGCGAATGCCAAACGGTTTCAAGGCATCCATGACGGCGCCGGCGATGGCGGCTGTGCCGGCAATGGTGCCCATCTCGCCTGCCCCCTTCACCCCCAGGGGATTATGGGGGGATGGCGTCTCAATCCGATCAACCACGAACGTGGGGAAGCCATCGGCGCGGGGCATCGCGTAATCCAGCAGCGAACCAGACAGCAGTTGCCCGGATTCATCATAATACCCGTTTTCCCACAGCGCCTGCCCTACGCCCTGCACAATGCCGCCCACTATCTGACCGCGCACAATCAGCGGGTTAATCACCTTGCCCACGTCATCCACCGCGTAATAGCTTAGCAGCTTCACCTCGCCCGTTTCTTTGTCAATTTCCACCATAGCCAGGTGGGCGCTGTTGGGGAAGGTGAAGTTAGCCGGGTCATAGAACGAGGTTTCTTCCAGGCCGGGTTCCAGACCTGCCGGCAAATTATGCGCCGTGTATGCCGCGAACGAGATGTCGCCAAACGCCTTTGACTTGTCCGGCGAACCCTTCACGTACAACTTGCCATTGCTGCGGTCGAAAACGATGTCCTCTTCTGCCGCTTCTAACTGGTGCGCGGCAATCTTCTTCATCTTCTCCCGAATTTTCTCCGCGCTGCGCACCAGGGCGCTGCCGCCCACCGCCGCGCTGCGGCTGCCATACGTGCCCATGCCAAATGGCACGCTGGCCGTGTCGCCATGCACAATCTCCACATCCTCCACGGCAATGCCCAGTTCGTCCGCTACCACTTGCGCAAACGTGGTTTCGTGACCTTGACCATGCGTGTGCGAACCCGTGAAAACCGATACCTTGCCGCTGGGATGCACCCGCACCTTGCCGCTTTCCCAAAAACCAACCGCCGAACCC
This sequence comes from Chloroflexota bacterium, assembly GCA_019136785.1. Classification (GTDB taxonomy): domain Bacteria; phylum Chloroflexota; class Anaerolineae; order Promineifilales; family Promineifilaceae; genus JAGVTM01. The sequence continues at coordinate 2,279 of JAGVTM010000059.1, forward strand.
AGCGACCCGGCTACAGCCGAAGGCGCTGGCCCGCTGGCTTCAATGCAGCCCGTCACGCCCACGCCCACCACGCGCCCTTCGGCCCGCGCTGCCGCCTGCGCCGCCCGCATTCCCTCGTAATCGCCAATCTCTTCCAACTTGTCGAACAAGCCATGATAATTGCCGCTGTCATAGAGGAAGGCCACCGGCGTCTGGTACGGAAAATCAGCGGCAGGAATGAGATTCTTGCGCCGGATCTCCAGCGGGTCCATGCCTACCGTATCCGCGCACAAATCTACCAACCGTTCAATCAGGTAGCTGGCTTCGGGACGCCCGGCGCCGCGATATGCATCCACCGGCACCGTATTCGTCATTGTGCCCCACATTTCGCCGTAGACGCCGCGCAATTTGTAAAGCCCGGAGAGCAGCGTGATGTACAACGCCGTGGGAATCAGCGGCGCAAAGGTGGAAATATACGCGCCCTGGTTAGACCAGGTTTTGACGTAGATGCCCGTCAGCGTGCCGTCGTTCATCACCCCCATGCGGCAGTTCGTCACGTGGTCGCGCCCCTGCGAGTCCGTCATCATCGCTTCCGTGCGCGTGCTCACCCACTTGACCGGGCGGTTAATAGCCCGTGCAATCCAGGGTGTAATGATTTCTTCGGGGTAATGGAAAATCTTGCTGCCAAAACCGCCGCCTACGTCGGGCGAAATCACGCGCAGTTTGTTTTCGGGGATGCCCAGGGTGAAGGCGCTCAGCAGCAGGCGAATGGGATGCGGATTCTGGCTGGTTGTCCACACTGTCATCTCCTCCATGGCGCTGTTCCACTGCGCCACGCAGGCGCGGGGTTCCATGGCATTGGGGATGAGGCGCTGGTTGATGAGATCCAATTCCACCACGTGATCGGCTTCCGCCAGGGCTTGCTCGGTTTCCGCCTGGTTGCCCAAAGCCCAGGTGTAGCTGATGTTATGCGGCAGGTCGTCATGCACCAGCGGCGCGCCGTCGGCAGTAGCTTCGCGCGCGTCTATAACGGCCGGCAGTGGCTCATACTCCACATCAATCAGATCCAGCGCGTCATAGGCCGTATAAATACTTTCCGCCACCACCGCTGCCACGCCGTCCCCAACGTGCCGCACCCGGTCAATGGTCAGCGGGTAGCGCGTTGGCACTTTGATGTCCGGCACGTTCCAGCCGCAGGGCATTGCCCCCACGCCGCCATCCACCAGGTCTTGCCCTATATACACAGCAATGACGCCCGGCAGCGCCGCCGCGCGACTCGTATCAATGTTCACAATCCGCGCGTGTCCATAGGGGCTGCGCTTGACCGCCAGATAGGCCATATCCGCCAACTGCAAATTGGCTACATATTTGCCCTTTCCTTGAATGAAACGCGGGTCTTCCACCCGCTTCATGCTCTTGCCAATGTAGTTACCCATTAGTCACCTCCTGCCATTGCGCCGGCGGCGGACTGAATGGCTTTGACAATGTTTTCGTAACCTGTACAACGGCAGATGTTACCTTCAAGCCCATGGCGAATGTCGCTTTCGCTCAGGTTAGGGTTATTCTCTACCAGTTTGATGGCAGCCATGATCATGCCTGGGGTGCAATAGCCGCACTGTAGACCGTGATTCTCCCAGAACGCTTGCTGCATGGGATGCAGTTGTCCACCTTGCGCCAGCCCTTCGATGGTCGTGATGTGGCTGCCATCTGCCTGCACTGCCAGCACCGTGCAGGATTTGACAGCCAGGCCATCCATGTGTACCGTGCACGCCCCGCACTGGCTGGTGTCGCAGCCAATATTCGTCCCGGTGAGGCGCAAGGTGTCGCGTAAGAAGTCAACCAGCAAAGTACGCGGCTCTACTTCTCGCGTAGTGGACTTGCCGTTTACGGTAATGGATATGTTCATAAGGAACGCTCCTTCGAAAATAGTGGTGAGTGAAAAGTGGATAGTGGTCAGCGGACAGTGGCGAGTGGACAGTGGACAGTGGTCAGAAAATTCGGGCCATTCGTGTCAAAGTTTTCATCCATTGTGCGCCGCGGTTCTCACGCTGTCTGGCAGGTGAGGTAGCGTCGTAGGATCAGTAAAGCTATTCACCTCCTTTTTGCCCCAATGCAGGCCGGGTATCTCTGCCCGCCCTTCTTCGCGTCCTTTGCGTCTTTGCGGTGAAACACCCTCTTACTTCTTCTTTCTTACTTCTTCTTTCTTACTTCTTCTTCATCTCT
>JAGVTM010000345.1 GCA_019136785.1 Chloroflexota bacterium
GGGGGCGCTAAACGCCCTGAGCCAGGATTATATGGGCAGCGAACTACGCACATTTATCAAAAATCTCAAGCGAACAGGCGAAGCTGTGTTGGTAGATGATGAACTGGAAGCCGTCTACATGCTGCGCATTCGACCGCGCCGCAGTCAACATGGGGGCGGCAGCCTGCCTACCCATGAGGAGGAATCGTTTGACATCTGGAAATGAGACCCACATTCGCCCCGCCAGTCTCGAGGACATTGATGGAATCAAGCAATTGGCTGACGCGCACAAACATGAGTTAGGGTTCCTGCGCCGGCCGGCTTTGCTTGAAGCGATTGCGCGTGGTGAATTGTTAGTGGCTCAAAATGGTTCTGATATTGTGGGTTTTGTCGAATACCGGCACCGCCGTGATCAGCAAACCTCACTCTACAATGTTGTCGTGCACGCCAGCCAGCGCGGCCGGGGCATAGGTCGCCGGTTGGTGCTTGCCGTGGAAGAAGCAGCCAGGAGCAGGGGGAAATCCGTGGTGCGGCTGAAGTGCCCTGAAGATTTGCCGGCAAATGAGTTCTATGCCCAATTGGGTTATGAGAAACGGGACGTAGAGTCTGGCAAGCTGCGACGGTTGAATGTCTGGCAGAAACGCTTAGAGGACGGCTAACAGTCCTTCGAAACTGCACGCATAGCAAACAGGGCGTACAGTGGGTGCTGTGCGCCCTTCGGTTTTGTTTATTGACGGGCGGGTAGAGAAAGAAGTGAGGGTGTCTGGCGGCGGTGGAAGGCTCCCTTAAAAGTCGTCTTCTTCGTCGTCGAAGTCGTATTCTTCTTCTTCGTCGTCGAAGTCGTATTCATCCTCTTCTTCATAATCGTAATCGTCTTCATCATAGTCGTCATCATCATCAAACGGCTCTTCAAAAGCCCAATCGAGTTTGACAACCGGGGACAACTGGATGACTTCGAGGACATCCCCGCATTCGGGACAGGTGACAAGCTGTCCGATGTGCAGCTTACCCGACAAACGAATGGACGTATCACAACTGGGGCAGGTGCCGAGGGCGGGTTTGTCTGAACGTTTAGATGCCATGATGTTGCTTTCTCCTGCAATACGGTAGGGCCAAACTACCAATTAGCGACTCCATCAGTCGCTTGCAAAAACTATAACAATCTACTGTGTCAAAGGGGAGTAAGCCGGCGTGTAAAAATTGTGCCAACTGGCGCGCTGGCGTGCCAAATGTGTGCCAGAGCCAGTCTACTGACCGCGCTTGCTGCTGGAATGGGGGAAAGTAATCAGGATTTCGCAGGCTTGTGGTGAGCGCGGACGGCTGCCGTCCGTAGCCGAACCATGGCGCAGAGTTTTGCCCTGCGTTTTCTCCGCGCCCGCCGCGTCCCGCGTAAGCGGACTGCCGCGTGAGTCTATTTCCGAAGGAGCCGGGTTTTAAGATTCGGACAGCGGTTCGAGGGAAAAGCGATACCCCACGCCAGGGATGTTTTGGATAAAGCGGGTTTGCTCCGGCGTGGTCTCTATTTTACGCCGCAGCCGGCGAATCAAGCCGCGCACCAGTTCGCGGTTCCCCTGTCCGCTGTATCCCCAGACGCGCTCCACAATGACTTCGGTGGGCAGTACCTGCTCCTGGTTGCTGACCAGCAGATAAAACAGGCGAAACTCCAACTGCGTCAGCCGCTGCGGCGGGCAGCCGCTGACGGTCACCGTGCGCGTGGCGGGGTCCAGGGCGAATCCTTCAACTTCAAAGCGAGAGGGCAGCGATGCCGGCACAACCCCCGCCCGCCGCAGCAAACCCCGCACATAACGGCTCAAAATGCGCGCCGATACCGGGCGTGGCAGCACCAGGTCTACCCCGGCGTCCAACAAAGCGCACTGCATTTCCTCCGTAGGCAGCGCCGCCAGGGCGATCAGGGGCGCCTGCGTCACTGTCCGCAGTTGCTCAATATCCCGCTGCAGGGCGTGGCTGTCCGGCAGCGCTACCAGCACCAGGTCTACGGGTCGTTCCGCCAGCGTCGCCGTCACCGGCTGCAGCGCCGCCGTCGTGGCCACTGCCAGACCTGCATGGCGCAAGATGAAATTCAAGAAATCCCGGTCTTCCTGGTTATCAGCGACTACAATGGCTTGCATCGTCGCACCCTCCCAGTGATGGTAATTGCCGCTGCCGCTGGCAAATGCCGGCAGCCGCCCCCATTTTACCCCAATCCCACGCCTTGTCAGCCCCCGTAGGCGGGTTGGCAGATTCCGAAAGTTTGCTCCCATAGAGATGGCGTGCTAAACTAGCGTCCTAGTGTTTACGCTAGGATTTGTTTTGACCTGCATACCACCCACGCGGGGGCGAAAACTTCTTTTACTCGCCAACCCTTGCCCGATCCTTTTACCAGGGATGGGGCTTTTTTTTGACCAGGACCCGAAGAATACACCATTCTTCGGGTCTTTTTTTGTGGCACGCTGATGAACCGCAGATTTGCTTACCACAAAGATGCCAGGGCTTGTCGCTTCAACAAGTTCAGAACTCGCCCTGAGCCTGTTGCAGGGAATCGGTTTCGACAGGTTCAACCTACAGAGGGGGAGTGAGCGATTGCGTATTATCGCAGGGACGCTGAGATTCCCCCGTTCTTCTTCGCGCTCCTTCGACAATGCTCAGGACAAGCCTTCGCGTCTTGGCGGTGAAATCCCTGAGGGGCTTTACGTTGAAATTCCAGAGAGGTTATGTCTGACTTGATTCTACCCGGTCTGATTGACGTGCATACCCATTTGCGCGTGCCTGGCGGCGAGCATAAGGAGGATTTTGCCACGGGCACGGCGGCGGCGTTGGCGGGCGGTTTCACCCTGATTTTGGGCATGCCCAATACCACGCCGCCTTTGTCTACCCCTGACGCGCTGGCTGCCGCCCGCCACACCGCCGCCCAAACCATCCGCTGCGACGTGGGCTTGTTTGCCGGCGCCAGCCCGTCGCAGTTGCCTGCTCTGGCAGCCTGCGCGCCGCAGGCTGCCGCCCTCAAGATTTACTTGAACGACACCTACGGGTCCCTGCGGGTGGACGATGTGCCCACCTTGCGCGCCTGTTTCCGCGATTGGCCCCGCCACAAGCTGATTGCCATGCACGCCGAAAAACAAAGCGTGGCGGTGGGTATTGGCCTGGCGGCGGCTTACCAGCGCCCCGTCCACTTTTGCCATATCAGCCGCCGCGAAGAGATTGAACTGATTGCCGACGCCAAAATGGCCGGGCTGCCCGTCACCTGCGAAGTCACCCCCCACCACCTGTTTTTAGACGCCGCTGATTTTGCCCGCCTGGGGCCGCTGGCAGATATGCGCCCGGTGTTGGGCGCGCCAGAGGACGTGGCGGCGTTGTGGCAGCATTTGGGGGATACCATAGACTGCATTGCCACCGACCACGCGCCGCACACGCTGGCGGAAAAATGGTCGCCGCAGCCGCCCCCCGGCGTAGCCGGGCTGGAGACGGCGCTGCCGCTGCTGCTGACGGCGGTGCAGCAGGGGCGATTGGCGCTGTCCCGCCTGATCGAACTCATGCACACCAACCCCCGCCGCATTTTTGCCCTGCCCGCACAGCCGGACACCTGGGTGGAAGTGGACGCCGAGGCGCAGTGGACAATTCAGAATGAGGGGATGCAGTCGAAGTGTGGCTGGACGCCGTTTGCCGGCATGACCGTCTCCGGTCGCATCCGCCGCGTCACCCTGCGCGGCCAACTCGTGTACGATGAAGGCGTTGTCCTGGCTCCCCCAGGCAGCGGGAAGCTGATACCAACAGTCAACCGTTAACAATCAACAAAACTCAATGAGAGGACGGGGCGCTTTCTGACCACTGCCCACTCACCACTATTCTCAAAGGAAAATCTATGTCACTCAAACCGTTGTTCGATTTTGCCATCTTGCCCGACAAAAACCACCGCCAGCCTGGCGGTCTGGCTGGTTGGGACATCTTATCCGTAGACCAGTTCGACAAAGCGCAACTGGAATATGTGTTTACGCGTGCCCATGAAATGCGCGAAATGGTGCAGCGGGTAGGGGCGGTGGATTTGCTCAAGGGGTATGTTCTGGCTTGCCTGTTCTATGAACCCAGCACCCGCACCAGCGCCTCCTTCATTGCCGCCATGGAACGGCTGGGCGGCAGCGTCATCCCTATCACCCAGGGGGTGCAGTTTAGTTCGGTCAGCAAAGGGGAGACCCTGGCAGACACTATTCGTACCCTGGAGCAGTACGCCGACGTGATCGTGCTGCGCCACCCGGACATCGGCTCGGCGCAGGTCGCCGCCGACTATGCCCGCGTGCCCGTGCTCAACGCGGGCGACGGCGCGGGAGAACATCCCACGCAGGCGCTGCTGGACTTGTTCACCATCCGCGAGGAGTTGGGGCAGATTGATGGGCTAAAGGTGGCTATGGTGGGCGACCTGCGTTATGGGCGCACGGTGCATTCGCTGACCAAGTTGCTGCTGCAATATGACGTCAGCCTGCGCTTTGTCTCGCCGGAGATTTTGCGTATGCCGTTGAGCATTATGAACCGGGTGATAGATGCCGGCAAAGACGCCCGCGAAACGCACGATGTCGCCGACGTCATTGAGAACGCTGATGTGCTGTACGTCACCCGCGTGCAAAAAGAACGGTTCACCGACCTGGCGCAGTACGAAGAGGTCAAAAATATGTATGAGATTACGCCAGAGTTGATGACCCGCGCTAAACAAAAGATGGTCGTCATGCACCCGCTGCCGCGCGTGGGCGAAATCCACTACGCCGTAGACCACGACCCGCGCGCCGCCTACTTCCGCCAGGTGCAAAACGGTATGTTCATCCGCATGGCCCTCCTCGCCGCTGTCCTGGGCAAAGCTTGAGCGCGCCTATCCTGCCAATTTTCTCTGTCCAGCGCTATGACTGGCAGCCTGGGTTTTCTGTTGGTTGAAAATATGCCGGCAGTCATAATCGCATCATGACGGCTGGTATAAACACGTCATGCCGGCATTTCGTAAAATAGCCCTTGCCTGTTCATTTTTCTATCCGCTGCGGCCAACAACAGGCAAGGAAATCGCCTTCGGGGAGATTATCCCATTTGTCGGTGGGCCAGATGGCTCCCTGCCATCCCAGGAGCGAGGAGAGGTCTTGACCCTCCTCGTTCTTTTTTTGTCCAGTGGTGCAAGGCACTGGCCGAACGGCTTTGACCGGTTGACGTCCTATGGCCAGTGCCTCGCACCTGTAAAGTTAACCCCTGGTGCAAGGCACTGGCCGAACGGCTTTGACCGGTTGACCTCCTATGGCCAGTGCCTTGCACCTCTTTGAAAAGAATATAGCCAAAGTCATAGTCAAGTCGTGACCGTGCCAGTAGTGTAAAAGTCACAAGCACATTACAATATCTATATCAAGTTTGTTGGGTTTTTATCAATACTGCTGGAGGGTTCCCATGACTGCCTTAGCTACCGTTGTCTATCAGATGGTTGGTTCGCCTGAACTTCAGGCTCGCGTCGCCCAAGACCCGCACCAGGCGCTGCCGGCATTGGGTCTCAGCGCCGATGAAATCAAATCCGTTTTGCGCGTGCTGCAAAGCGACCTGTTCGCTCAACTCACCTCCCTGACTGTTTTGAAAAGTGACAACGCCGGCTGGTTCCCCCGTTGGGGCGGCGGCTCTGACTGATGACTCACTCAGCTTTGCCCCAGAGGCTGCATGAGTTATACCCTTGATAAGTTTGCTTCCCTGGTGGACGCCGTCGCTTACCGCGACCGCGGTCACTCCCATCTTCTGACCTTGCCGCGTCTTTGCTGCCTGGCTCTGGGCGGCAGCCCTGACCTGACGCCGCCCATCACCGAAATCACGCAGTTGGTCTGCGACGCCATTGTCTTATGCGACGACGTCATTGACGAAGACGTGACGCCAGCCCAATGGGCGCTGTTCACAGACGCCGTCAATACCGTACCCCTGGCTCGCGGCACAGCCGTCAACGTGGCTATGGGCTTGCTGGCGCGGGCCGGCGAACAGATACAGCGCCTGGGCGCGGCGCTGGATGCCGCCGCCGTCCAAGAGATACAAGCTGCCTGTTACCAGACCTTGTGGCAAACGGCTGCCGGGCAGCAAGCCAGCCTGCTGCCCACGCAGCCCACTCTGGACGAGGCGTGGGAAACAGCCGCCATTAAGTCTGGCGCTTATTATGGCTTTGCCTGTTGGATTGGGGCATATGCCAGCGGCGCGGGCGCGGCGGCTGCCGCCGCTTTTCGCCGCTTTGGGCAAACGCTGGGCGTCTTAATCCAGATTGGAGACGATATGGGTGATCTCTGGTCGCGGGACGGCAAAACCAGCGACTTACAGGCAGGTTTGTGGACGCTGCCTGTCGTATACGCCATGTCGGTCCTGCCGCCCGCAGAACAGGTGGAACTGTCCCGCCTGTTAGGTCAGGCGCGCCTGTCAGGCGAGGCGCGGGCTGACGACGCAGAAAGCGCGGCAGCCGAAGAGACCGCCCGCCGTCTGATCATCGGCTGTGGCGCGATGGTCTATTTGCATGTGGAGCTAGATCGCCATTACCAGGCAGCGCGGCAGTTGCTGCTGCAGACTGCCCCGCCCTCTCCTTATCGGGACGAACTGCTGCACGTTTTGGCGCAAACGCTCTCCCTTTTGCCGGCATGACCCCAGACATCTTCAAGCAGCGCTTCCTCTTTGCCGTTCACGTTTTGCTGGCAGGCCTGGTCCTGACCACAATTGCCGTTTCTGCCTGGGGGTTGCTGCAATTGCCCACCGATGGTCTGATCGTTTCCAGCGAAACGCACGTGGTCAGCTTTGTGGATCCCTTTAGCCCCAATGCCGGCAAGCTCCGCCTGGGTGACGTGGTGCGGGCCATCAACGGCATTTCCCTGGACGACGAAGCCGCCGCTATAGATCAATATGTCTCCCAGCTACAGGCAGGCAACGCCCTCACCTTTGACATAGTTCGCCCCGGCGCAGGCGACAGCCAATCCACCTTACAGCTAACGGTGACGGCCGGCGCGCCCTCCTGGCTGATGGCGCTGCTGCTGCTCGGCTCCTCCATCACCGCCCTGGCTTTCTGGCTGGTCAGTTTGCCCGTGCTCCTGTTTGCTCCTGACGAGCGGCGCGGCTACCTCTTCTTTTATTTTTGCCAGGCCTGGGCCGCCTTTCTGGCGGCAGCCACCCTCACCGACCAAAGCCCGCTGGTCACGCTGCTATACGCCCTGCTCACCTGGGGCCTGGGGGCCGTCACCATTCACTTCCACTGCTACTTCCCGCTGTCGCTGGCGCGCCCCCGCACGGGGGCGCAGCAGCGGCGGCGCTGGATAACGGCGGGCGCGCTCGCCCGCGCGGGCTACGTCATTGCCGCCGCCGGCGGGCTGCTGCAAATAGGGCTGCTGCTGCAGCCAGAGCTAAACTGGGGCGCGGAACTGGGCGCGCTGCGCTTTGGCTGGCTGCTGCTTACCCTGGCGCTTTCCATTATTTTCATTGTGCGCACCTATCTGTTTCACCACACCACCCCTTACACACGGCGGCAGGTGGGCCTGATCACGGTGGGCGGTCTGCTGGCGTTTTTGCCGCTGCTGGTCTTCTCGGCGCTGCCGGAGTTCTTGCAGGGCTACCCGATTTTGCCTTATCTGGCGACCGTCTACTTCCTGGCAGCCATTCCGCTGACCTATGGCTACGCCGCGCTGCAATTTAACTTTATTCACTTTGAACGCTACGCCAGCCGTAGCTCGACGCTGCTGCTGACCTTTACGTTGACCAGCGGTTTATACATTATCGTCAGCACCGGGTTAAGCCGGCTGGTGCAAATACCTACGTCGCATACACCGGGGAGTTTGCTGCTGGTGATGCTGCCGGCATTAACCTTCTGGCCCCTGTACAAACGGGTGCGCATTTACGTGGACAAACTATTTTACGGCGGCTGGTATGACTACACCACCGTTGTTGGCGAAGTCTCCTCCCGCCTGGAAGACGCCGCCACTGCCGACTCTCCGGCCCAATTGTTCAGCGAAACGCTGCAAAGCGTCATGCAGCTAAAGTGGGTGGCCGTGCTGCTGCCCGATGACCGTGGGCTGGGCAAAGAGATGGCCCTGGCCGGCTATGCGGGCGACCTCAAAGATGTCTCCTGGCTGCAAAATATGGCATTAGAGTTAGATGGCGCCCTCGTCGCTTTTCTACGCCAGTCCTTGCAGCCCTGCTCCAAACAAACCGCCGACGCCCACATTCGCCATCTGCCCCTGACGCCTGCCGAACGCACGCTGCTGCGCCAGCCCGCCATTCGCCTCTTTGTCCCTTTCCAGGCGCTCTCGGGAACCATTGGCATTTTCGTCCTGGGCCCCAAATACGGCGACGACATTTTCGACGCCAATGACCTGGGCATTCTGGACGTGGTGGCCCGCCAGACCAGTCTGGCTATCCAGAACGCACAACTTATCACCCGCCTCAAGGAGAAGGCGGAGGAGACTGAACGGTATCAACGGGAAGTGATCCGCGCCCGTGAAGAAGAGCGCAAGCGCATTGCCCGCGAGCTACACGACCAACTCATTCAAGCGTTGGTAGGGCTTAAATATCAGATCGTCGGCTTAAAGCCGTTTGCCGGCGCTGAACCCGTCAACGGCGATCAGCACGAGCAAATCACCCATCTGCACGCCGAAATTGGCGACCTGATCCAGACCACCCGCAGCCTGTGCAATGACCTGCGCCCGCCAGCCCTTGACCTGGGTCTCGTCCCCAGCATTCGTTCCCTGGTTAGTCGCTTCCAACAGACCAGCGGCATAACCGTTCATCTGCATATTGATGGCGATCGCCATACGGTCATTCCGGAAGACCTGGCCCTATGCCTGTTTCGCTGCACCCATGAAGCCTTGACCAACATCGCCAGACACGCGGCTGCCCCCAACGCCTACGTGCACATTGGCATAGACGACGGGCGTCTTACTTTGCAAGTGCGAGACGATGGGCACGGATTCATGCTGCCTGAACGGCTGGGCAGCCTCATGGAAATGCAACATTTTGGTCTGGTCAGTATGCGCGAACGAGTAGAATTACTACATGGTACATTTACTATCCAATCCGGCCCAGGCCAGGGCACCGAAATCTTCGCCGCCATTCCCCTGCCTTGAGCTAAAAACAACCCTCTGAAGGGATTTTGCCACGAATTTCACGAATGGCGCGAATTATCTGACCACTGACCACTCGCCACTCACCACTGTTTTCAAAGGAGGAAGCCATATGGTCGCCAATACTCCCCGCACCACCCCCCGCCGCATTCGCGTGCTGCTGGCGGACGACCATCACGTTGTCCGTTCGGGCGTGCGCAGCGAATTAGAGCGGTATGCTGATATTCAAGTGGTCGGCGAAGCTGCCAACGGCATGGAAGCCTTGCAGTTAGCCCAACAGCTCAAACCAGATGTGCTGGTGCTGGATGTCAACATGCCAGACCTACAAGGCACCCAGGTATCCGAGCGCCTGAGCGAAATCACCTTCTCGCGCGAAGAACTGGCCGGGCAGCCCTGGCCCCCCAGCATCCTCATCCTCAGCGCCTACTGCGAACCTGAATACGTTTACAGCCTGTTTGCCGCCGGCGCCAAAGGGTATTTGCTCAAAGACGAATCCCCCGATCGCATTGTCATGGGCATTCGCCAGATTGCGCGCGGGGAGCCTGCCTTGAGCCTGCCGGTACAGAAAGTGCTGCTCAACCGCCACAGCCGCCCAGAGCACGACCTCAGCACGCGCGAACTGGAAGTGCTGCGGCTGATGGCTAAAGGCAACACCAACGACGAAATCGCCGAAGCCCTGTTCATCACCGTGGGAACGGTCAAGAACCACGTCATGAACATCTATCGCAAGCTGCCTAACGTGCGCACGCGCTCGGAAGCGGTGGCCTGGGCCTGGGAAAACCGCCTGGTTGAGGTGGAGTAGGCGCGAATAATCTTTTGCCCCACCCAAAGTCATAGACAGATTTCAGCCAAGTCATAGCCAGAATAGCCGTGCGGCATCAAGCCAGCCGCGCCCCCCTCAGCCACAATTAAGGTCTCAGGTAACTGCACCGTTGCCAGAGGCGCGACCTACTTCTGCCGTCAGGCGTACAGAAGTGTGCCGTACCGATCTTGTTGGCGCCTACGCGCTGCCAGAGAGACGACAAAAGTCTGCTGGTCTTAACCAATCAGAAAAGATGCTCTTTCAGTAAAACCATTATGCCCACAGCAGTAGACACCCATACTTCGCCTATCCGTGTTCTGGTCGCCGACGAGTATGCCATTGTGCGCCGCGGCTTGATTCAAGAAATTGAACAGCAGCCCGACATGCGCCTGGTGGGCGAAGCCACCAATGGCCCAGACGCTCTGCAAATGGCGCAAACCATCCCCGCCGACGTGCTCCTGCTAGATACCCGCCTCCCTGGTCTCAACGGCGTTCAGATTGCCCGCCAGCTACAGCGTTCGCCCCTGCGCGTAGACAAAAACCGCGACCAACGCCCCCAGCTACTTGTGTTTACCGTCTATCGTGACCGCCAGTATGTCTGGAGTTTGCTGGCTGCCGGCGCGCGCGGTTATTTGCTCAAAGACGAACCGCTGCCGGTGGTCATGGACGCCATTCGCCTGTTGGCGCAGGGACATACCGCCCTCAGCCAGTCCATCCAGACCATGCTGGTGGAACTGATCCCCGCCCTGAACCAGACCTTGAGCCAGCGCGAAGTTGCCATTTTGCGCTTGCTGGCGCAGGGCAAATCCCATCAGGAAATTGCCGAATCTCTGGCTATCACCGAGAAAACGGTGCGCAACCATTTACATAACGCCTACCGCAAAGTCCCCACCGTCAAATCCCAGGCTGAAGCCATTGCCTGGACGTGGATCAACCGGCTGGTAGTGGAATGAAAACGGAAAACAGGTAACAGGCGGTATCACCCCATTTAATCGTGGCAATCTCTTCAACCACATATCGGTTCCATAAAACGGGCAAAAAGGCATCGGCGCCGGGCAATTTTGGGCGCGTCTGCGCCCAAAATTGCCCATAAAAATGGGTGTCAGCCCCGCCCCAGGCGGGGCTGACACCCACCACGATTAAGCGCAGCGGTGCAGCGCTACCTGACAAGCAACGGGCAGTTGGTTTCTGTTTTTTGTTGTATGTGCCTAAAGTCATATTCCTTTCCTGCTGCACAGCATAAATGAGAAGTGATTGCCGTATCAGGGCATACGCGGGGGGCTGCGTCATAATGTAAGGTAGGCGTGAAATAGGGCAAGCAGTTTGTTGTTTCCCATGAAGTGCCATTTCCCAGAGGTGAAATATGACATTTTTGATGCCGCTTGATTTGCTGTCTATGTCCAACCGGGAACAAGACGTGATACGTTGCCTGACCCGCCGCCCTCGCCTGACAGCCGGCGAAATTTCTGGCGCCACCAAAATTCCCCTGGCTGAATTGGAGGACATTTTAGGACAAATGGTACAGGCGGCCCGCCTGGTACAGGAGCAGGCAGACGGTCAAAGTCGTTTTGCGGTGGCTTTTAGCCGCAGTAAGCCGGGGCGGTCGAGTAACAGCCTGCTTGATTCTTTGTTTGGTTAATGCGCCTTTCCCGTTGAGGTTTGCATGGTATCGCCGATTGAGCTTCTCTCTATGTCCGCCAGCGAACAGGTGGTGCTGCGCACGCTAACGCAGCGCCCGCGGCTGACCATTTCGGAAATGGCGGCGTATACCGGGCTGCCGGCATCAGAACTGGACAAAGTGGTCGGTGGGCTGGTGCAGTCGGAACGGCTGGTGGAACAACTGCAGGACGGCAAGCGCGTCTTTTCTACCCGTTTCCAATTTAAGCGGCGCGCCGTGCGCAACATGCCGGCCCTCATCCAATCCTTTCTTGACCAAACCCCCGACAATTTTCTCAGCCAGACCCCCCTCACCGCCGGTTTGGAACCCTCTGCTCTGACCCGCTTGTGGCAAATGAGCCGCCGCCGCACCCTCATGCCCAATGAAGTGTTAGCCTGGCAGGGCAACCGTCTACCCCAGATTGGCGTCATCCAAACCGGTCTGCTGGCGCGCACCCGTTTGCGTGGTCAGAAGGTCATTAACAAAGACGGCTATCTGCGCCGCAGCGAATGGGTGGGGCTGGTGGAAGCCTTTAGCCAGTCGCCCGTCAACGCCACGTATACTGCCGGCACAGAAACCACCCTGCTGTTGTGGGACGTAGCCGACTTTTTCAGCTTTGTACAGCAGCAGCCCGGCCTGGCGCACGCCATCAGCCGCCACTTCAGCCAGAAGCTGCAAGATTGCGAGCGCGCCAGCCAGCACGGCGCAGGCAAACTGTGGGCAGTTGAGGGCGCGCGCCCTGGCGCGGGCGCCAGCGCCTTTGCCGCCACCCTGGCCCGCATTGCCCAGCAAAACGCCGGCGATCCGCACACACCGCGCACCCTGTTCTGGGCCGCCGCGGACGATCTGGAAGCCCGCTCACAGTCCACCCGTTCTGCTGGGCTGGCCAGTCTGCCCGAAGATGGCGTTATTTGCGCCGACGGGCTGGCCTGGTCTGGTCCCGGCGCGGACGGCGTTGACCGCCTGAATCTGTTGCCCCAGGGCGATTACCCCATTCAGGTGCAGCTAGACATGCTCCTGGCTGACCTGCTCAAGCGATATGAGTACATCGTCTGTGACACGGGCCGCGCCGCCGCCGCCGGCGAATGGCTGCTGCGGCTGCGCGGTCAGGCGCACACGCTCATCACCGTTACCGATGATGCGCAGGGGGCCGAAGAAAGCGCCCGGCACTGGAACAACTTGCAGCCTTATGCCTTGCCCACGCAAAAGAAAGTGCTGGCGCTGAACCGCGCCCGCAGCGGCAGCGCCGCCGTGGATCCCCGTTTCCACCTGGTCATTCCCGCCGACGACACCCTGACCACGCCCTGGGATGCTGACCTGCAAGCGGCTTTTGCCCAGGCGCTGCAGGAAGTATACCGCCGCCTGTCGCTGAACCATGCCCTGGCTATCTTTGTACCCTCTACCATAGATGTCAGCCAGCAAACAGACAACACGCAGCAGGTGCAGCAGGCGCTCTCTTTTCTGGGCAGCATTTTTGGCGGGGCCACCAGCAGCAACGCTGAAGGCGTCTGGCGCAGTGAAGAGAGCGGCCTGGTCACGGAACAGGTAACCATTGTGCGTACCTTCGTTTCCGCCAAAGCCCTGGAATCCCACCTGGATACCGTCATTGACTTCGCTTCCGGGCTGAAACGAGACATGAAACAAGAAGCGGTGGCTATCAGCATTGACAACCAGTTAATCCTGGTCTGAGCGTTCGCGCCATCATGGATGAAAATATCATCACAGATTTCACAGATTAGGCAGATTTACGCAGATTGATTTTGTGGGCGGTTTGGGCGTGGCTCCATTGACCACTGACCACTCGCCACTGCGGCGTCTTCCGCCGCCGATCACTGTTCTCCAAGGAGTGGAACGATGCGACAGCCAATGCAGTGGGTACGGGGTTCTATTTATCGGGCGCTGCTGTTGGCATTTATTGCCGTTTCGGTCGTGCCCATTGTGCTCATCTCTTACCTGTTTATCCGGCAGAGCATGGACGCCCTGACGCGGCAAACAGAGGAGAACTTGCAGCTTCTGGCGGCTTCCAAAGCGGAAGAGATTAACTTGAAGCTGGGGGACGTCATGCACAGCACCGTAGTGGCGGCGCACCTGGCGGCAGAGGCGTTGCAGCATCCGCCAGACCCGGCGTCGCAGTTGGCTCGTTACCAACAGGATGCACGCGGCATCTGGGGGCTGGATGTGTATTACCATGCGCAGGGTGGCGCGGCTGCGCTGGGCGAAGATTTGTCCAATGTTTATTGGACAGGGGCGGCGGGGACGCCGCTTTTGGCGGCGGACGACGCGGTGGCGCAGCAGATTCTACAAACCGAGTCGCTGGATACGGTTTTTGCCGGCATCAAATCCGTCAGCCCCGACACCCAATGGATTTACCTGACCACGCCCACAGGCATGATGCGCCTTTATCCCTGGGCCAGCAACGACCACTACCCCGACCAGTGGGACCCGCGCCAGATTGTTTTCTACACCGTCGCCGAGCCGGGTAATAACCCTGCCCTGCAGCCCCGCTGGACAGCTCCCTATGTGGACTATGCCGGCGCAGGCTGGATGGTCACCATGTCTGTACCCGTTCTTGGCGACAACGGCGACTTCCTGGGCATCATGTCTCACGACATTACCATTGAATCCCTAAAGCAGATTGCCCTGGGCATCAACATCCTGGACGGCGGCGGCTATGGTTTTTTGATTGACTCAGCCGCCCAGGTTATTGCCCATCCAGCTTATCAGGAAGTAGACGCTACCAAAGGCACGGAAGAAGACGCCAGCCTGCTTGCTGTGGGCAGCGATGCCTATCGCCGCCTGATCCAAAATATGGTACACGGGGACAGTGGTCTGGGCTACTACGATGAGGCTGGCGGTGGAGGACGCCGCGGCGGCAGTTCGCTGCTTGTTTACGCGCCTATTCCCGAAACGGGCTGGAGTCTAGGCATCTCTATGCCGCGCGAGACGGTCATTGCACCGGCCATCGCCATGCGCAATCGCGCCATTGTGATCACGGTCACGTTGGTCACCGTTGCCGTCATTTTCGCCGTTGTGCTCTCTCGCCTCATTCACAAACCCGTGCGCCAACTGCTGCAAGGCGTACAGCAAATCGCCGAAGACCGCCGCGCGGATGAAGTCCATGTTGGCTCCTTTGAGGAATTCGACCAACTGGCGCAGGCATTTAATGAAATGGCTTCAAAAGTGTGGGAGCGCGAACGGCGGTTGAAAGCCAGGATGGCTGAGATGCGCATTGAGATTGACTCGCAGCGCAAACAGCAGCAGATAGATTCGATTGTAGAAACAGATTTCTTTAAGCGCCTGGAAGCCAACGCCCGCCAACTGCGTTCTCAGGTGAAAGGTTTGCCGGCAGCGACTGATTGATTAGACACTGGAGCAGTCTCCAAGACTGCTCCAGTGCCATCCCCATTATTAAGGAGAAAACGATGACCAAGATCATTTCCACCCATTCGTTCCGCGGCGGTACGGGCAAATCCAACGTCACTGCCAATCTGGCTGCCGTCCTGGCGAACAGAGGCTACCGCGTTGGTGTGTTCGACACCGACATCCAATCCCCAGGCATTCACGTCATCTTTGGCCTGGCGGACGCCTCGGTGCGCTACACTTTGAATGATTACCTGTGGGGCAACTGCGCCATTGAAGAGGCTGCCGTCGAAGTGTACAAAGCTCCCAAAGGGGGCGTGGTGTACCTGGTGCCTTCCAGTATTGATCCTAACGACATTGCCCGCATTCTGCGCGAAAAGTACGACGCCAGCGACATGCACGCCGCCTTCCGCGATTTGATCACGGCGTTGTCATTGGATTACCTGTTGATTGACACCCATCCGGGCCTCAATGAAGAGACGCTGCTCTCTATTGCCATTTCCGACAGCCTGGTAATCATTTTGCGCCCCGACCAGCAGGATTTCCAGGGCACCAGCGTGACCGTAGACGTGGCCCGCCGCCTGCGCGTGCCGGAGGTCAACCTGATCGTGAATAAGGTTCCGCCGGAGTATGACTTCGCTGACGTGCAGCGCAAGGTGGAGCGGGCGTACAACTGCCAGGTGGCGGCGCTGCTGCCGCTGTCCATAGACCTGGCGCAAAACGCCAGCGCCACTGTCTTCACCCTCATCCGCCCCGACCATCCGTTTAGCCGCGGCATCGAATCGGTGGCGCAGCAGTTGGAAGCGGATGTGGCGTTGATGCCGGCATAAACCACAGACAGAAGGACATCCGGCAATGGGATTCATGCCGTCCACTGGCGACCCGGTGGTGCTGCAGCTAGATACCGCCGATTGCGGCGTAGCGTCATTAGCCAATATTCTGCGGCATTACGGGAAAGATGTTTCGTTGGCTGAACTGCGCGACGCTTGTGGCCAACCAGGTGACCATAGACGCGCCAGCGGCCTTGTGCGCGCGGCGCAGAACTATGGATTACAGGCCCGCGCAACGCGCTGCCACGTGCAGATGTTACAGGAGCATCCTTATCTGCTGCCGGCAATCGCCTTGTGGGAAAATAACCGTTTTCTCGTAGTAGAGCGTCTCACAAAAAGCAGCGCCTTTTTGCAAGACCCTCGCTCTGGGGTGAAAGAGGTAACCAGCGAAAAATTTGCCCAGTCGTTTAGCAATGTGGCTATTTTTGTTACCCCTCAGCGCAATTTTCAGGCTGTACCCACCCTATCGAAAAAGCAGTCAAAGGGTGATTCACTACAGCGCCAGCTGCAAAAAGGCGTCCGCGGGGAGGTCAGTTCTTTCAGTGAAGACCATGCCAGCTATCAACGAGATTTTGGCGGCATTGTGTCCCGCCGCCCGCGCCTGATCGTTAGAGCCAGTTGTGAGGATGATGTGGTTCACGTGCTGCAAGTGGCGCAGTCCGCAAACGTTCCGGTTCGTTTTCGCGGCGCAGGCCACTCCTGCCAGGGGCAGTCGCTGGCTGAAGGGGGGATTCTGCTGGTCAACAGTGCCGACCACGTGGATTATGAAATGTTGGATGAGGAACGTGTGCTGGTCACCACCCGCAGTCGCTGGCATTACTTAGA
>JAGVTM010000206.1 GCA_019136785.1 Chloroflexota bacterium
CAATCTGGCAGCCCTGCGCGGATTGCTAAACTGATTTTCCAGACTGGCGCAGTCTTGGAGACTGCGCCAGTCCCCATGGGGTAAGGTTATATGCCTTCATTTGCCAGCAAATATGGGCCCTGGGCGTTGGTCACGGGCGCATCGGCAGGGCTGGGCGCGGAATTTGCGCGGCAGTTGGCGCAGCAGGGGCTAAACCTGGCGCTGGCAGCGCGGCGCAAGGAGCGGCTGCACGACCTGGCGCACGAACTGAGCGAGACGCAGGGCATTGAGGCGCTGGCGCTCAGCCTGGATCTGGCGCAGGCAGACTTTTTGCCCACGCTGGCGCGGGCTACGGATAGCCTGGAAATCGGGTTGCTGGTGAGCAATGCCGGCTTTAGCCTGACGGGCGAGTTGACGGAACTGCCGCTGGAACGGCAAATCGAAATGCTGCACCTGAACTGCCGCGCGCCGCTGATCCTCAGCCATCATTACGGCGGCTTGATGCGGCAGCGGCGGCGCGGCGGTCTCATCTTTGTGTCTTCGATTGTGGGTTTTGTGCCCACACCGAACTGGACGAATTATGCCGGCACCAAAGCGTTCAACCTGTTCCTGGGCGAAGGGTTAGCCGCGGAAATGCAGCCCTATGGCGTGGACGTCCTCACCGTCGCCCCAGGGCATACGCGCACGGAGTTTCATGAAAATGCCGGCATCGGCCCCATCCTGCCCATGGAACCCGCCGCCGTCGTCAGCCAGGCGCTGCGCAACCTGGGACAGACCAGTCTGGTCGTTCCCGGCAGCGGTAACCGCCTGCTCGTTTTCCTGCCCCGCTTCCTGCCCCGCCGCCTCAACGCCCGCATCTCTGGCCTCATCGTCAAAGGCTTGCAAGGATTGGCTTCATGAGCAAAAACATCCCCCTTTCCGAGTTGCACAACATCGGTCACCAGACTGAACGCTGGCTCAACGCCATCGGCATTCACACGCTGTCCCAACTGGAAGCCATTGGCCCCGTTGAAGCCTACCGCCAGTTAAAGGAACTGGGCTACAACGTCAGCCTGAATCTGGTCTACGCCATCCAGGGGGCTATTCTCAACGCCCCCTGGCACGAACTGCCCCCAGCCATGCGCGAAAAACTACAAGCAGAAGTAGCCGCCCTGGCGCAGCAGTCCGCCGCCGAACCGCCGCTTTTCATCGTAGACGGACACCTGGACATTGCCTATAACGCCCTCAAATTTGGGCGCGATTTTCGCCGCACCGTAGCTGAATTGCGGCAGCAAGAAGCAGACGCGCCCTCGCCCAACGGCATCGCCACCATCGCCCTGCCCGACCTGATGCAGGCAGGCGTGGGCCTGGCGTTAGCCAGCATCTTCGTCATGCCCATCAACTCCCCCATGAAGTTCGTCTACCACGAACCCACCACCTACGAAAACGCCCACGACGCCCACCGCAAAGGCATGGCGCAGCTTGACTACTACCACCGCCTGGCAGACGAAAGCGACGCCATTCGCCTGGTCACCGACCTGACAAGCCTCAACGCCGTCGTAGACAGCCGCCAACCGGGCCGGACGCCCTTGTTTGGCATCATTCCGGCTATGGAAGGGGCTGACCCCATCCGCGAACCGGAGGAACTGGAGCAGTGGATTGAGCGCGGCGTGCGCAGCATTGGCTTAGCCTGGGACGATACGCGCTACGCCGCCGGCGCCTGGCGCGATCAGGGTGGCTTGACGGCGGACGGCTACCGTCTGATGGAGATGATGGCTGAGCACAACGTGCTGCTGGACATCACCCACATGAGCGAGAAAGCCAGCCTGGAAGCGCTGGATCGCTACCCAGGCACAGTCGTCGCCTCCCACTGCAACAGCCGCGCTCTCGTCTCCACGCCCCGCCAGCTTGGCGACGAACAAATCCGCCTCATTGGCGAGCGGGACGGTTTGATTGGGGTGGTGTTGTTTAATCCCTTCCTGCGCGCCAACCAGCGCAAAGGGGACCCTAAAGCGCAGGTGACGCTGGATCACGTCGTAGCGCACATTGACCATATCTGCCAGGTATTGGGAGATGCGGCGCACGTGGGTATTGGCAGCGATCTGGACGGCGGCTTTGGCGCGGCAGACATCCCCACAGGGCTGGATTCCGCCGCCGATCTGCCCAATCTGGCGGCAGCGCTGCGGCAAAAGGGGTATCGGGAGGGGGATGTTGCCGGCATTATGGGCGGCAACTGGCTCAACCTGTTGCAGCGCAGCTTTGGCAGTTAACGCCTGACAAAACAATCACAGATTCCGAAGGAAGACGACGATGCACCCTAACGAAGCAATCATCACCAATTTCTACACCAGCTTTGGGCAGCGGGATTATGCCGGCACGATTGCCCACTACACCCTCCACATCCACTTTACCGACCCGGTTTTCGACTTGCATGGCGCGCAGGCGGGGGCCATGTGGCACATGCTGTGCCAGGGCGGTAAAGATCTGCGCGTCACCTTCAGCGACGTGCAGGCAGACAACCGCCAGGGGCGCGCCCATTGGGAAGCGTGGTACACATTCTCCGCCACCGGACGGCAGGTGCATAACGTTATTGAGGCTGAGTTCCAATTTGAGAATGGCAAGATCGCCCGCCACATAGACCGCTTTGGCTTCTGGCGCTGGAGCCGCCAGGCTTTGGGGACAACGGGGCTGCTGCTTGGCTGGTCGCCATTCCTGCAAGATAAGGTCCAGGCTACCGCCAACGGCCATCTGCAAAAGTTCATTGCTGCCCATCCGGACTACCAGTAGACAACGGGCAACAGAAAACGGGCAACATTTGCGCAATCATTGAATTATAAAGAACGAATGTGCTATAATTAGGGCTATGGAAACGGTCGCTAAGCTGCAAACCATAGCCACTCAGATGCACCTGGAACCAGCAGAGGAAGCCACAATCACTGCCCCCTGCGGCGTGCGCGTGTCTCGCCATAAAAAGGAAGAACTGGGCGTTTTCCACGCCGCCCTCCCCGGCGGGCGCACCGTCCCCCTGCTCAAAACCATGATCACCACCGCCTGCGAGCGCAACTGCGCCTACTGCCCGTTTCGCGCTGGCCGCAATTACCGCCGCACCACCGTCAAGCCCGAAGAACTGGCGCAGACCTTCATGAATATGAATCGCGCCGGGCTGGTCGAAGGCATCTTTCTCAGTTCAGGCATTATCAAGGGGGGCGTGACCACGCAAGACAAACTGCTGGATACGATAGACATTTTGCGGCGGCGACATCATTTTCGCGGCTATGTGCATTTGAAGATTATGCCAGGCGCAGAAAAGGCGCAGGTGGAGCGCGCCATGCAGTTGGCAGATCGCCTCTCGGTTAATCTGGAAGCCCCCACGCCGCAGCGGTTGGCGATTTTAGCCCCGCAGAAACAGTTCCTGGCTGAACTGCTGCAGCCGCTGCAATGGGTGGAAGAAATCAGGCAAACGCAGCCAGCCCGCCTGGGCTGGAATGGGCGCTGGCCCTCCACAGTCACGCAGTTTGTGGTGGGCGCGGCGGGGGATTCAGACGTGGAACTGCTGTCAGCCACCGAATATTTGTACCACCGCCTGCGGCTGAGCCGCGCCTACTTCTCTGCCTTCAACCCTATCGTGAATACGCCGCTGGAAAATTTGCCTGCCACCCCACAGGAACGGCAAAATCGCCTCTACCAGGCTTCCTTTTTGCTGCGCGACTATGGCTTTGATCTGGAAACGCTGCCTTTTGATCAGGAAGGAAATTTACCGCTGGATCGCGATCCCAAGCGCGCCTGGGCAGAAACGGCGCTGGCGGATAAGCCCGTGGAGCTAAACCGCGCCAGCCGTGAGGAATTGCTGCAAGTCCCCGGTATTGGCCCCCTCAGCGTCAACGCCATCATCGCCGCCCGCCGCCGCGCCACCCTGCGTGAATTAAGCGAACTACAAGCCATCGGCTTACGCACCCGCCCCCTGGAACCGTTTGTGCTGCTAGACGGCAAGCGCCCCACCTACCAACTGCGCCTTTTTTGAGGCAGAACAAACGTAACTATTCAGCTTCAGGTAGTGCAAGGCACTGGCCGAGCGGTTTTGGCCTGTTGGAACTCCTGTGGCCAGTGCCTTGCACCTGTATAGTTACGAACAAACAACATATATTACCCGGTTAACCAGTTCTCTTGTTGAAGTGAGGGGACTCCGCGGAAATCTTTATCTGCGGTCAGCAGCGTCAAACCATGGCGCAAGACTACCGCAGCAATCAAGGCGTCTACTGTCTCAAGCTGCCAACCGCGAACCCGCAATGCGATTTGTAGTTCAGCCGCTAACTCTGCATCTATAGCATCAGGTACAAAGCAAGGAATCATTGACTTGAGACGCTGCCATTCAGTCAGGTTCTGACTGGCACGCGGCAGCATACCAATGCCGAATAACATCTCCGTAATAACCGGGACACAAACAGCGAAAGTATCTCCCACATTCAACCGTTGCAGAATACGCTCACGTAGCGGA
>JAGVTM010000093.1 GCA_019136785.1 Chloroflexota bacterium
GTCGCCGTTCAGGAAGTCCGCCGCCGGATGGAACTGCGGCACGGAGCCGATGATGTTCCACGAGCCGGGCACGTCCGCATCGGGGAACATGACCAGGTTGCTGCCGGGGAAGACATCCAACCCGTAAGCCGCTTCGCCCAGGATAGCCGACAGTTCTGTCGCCTGTTCTGGCGTCAGCATTGGCGCATCGGGGGCGCGGTCTGTGGAAGGCGGCGCGCTGTCGGCGGGCAGTTCGCCCTCGAAGCGCGGAATGGAGACGGACACAGGCCGGATGGTAACCGCGCCGGGGCCGCCGTAGTTGCCGATGTTCACTTCGAAGTCCAGCGTCGTGTAACCCGTGTTCATCACGGTCACGGTGGTGCTGACCACATCGCCAATTTCCATCCATTCTTCGATGTAGGCCGGGCTGTACTCCAGGAACGCTTCTTCAGGATACAGGGCAAAGTCAGTTACCACTGTCTGGCCCTGAGCCACGACAACGGTTTCCGAATCAGGCAGATAACCGTCGGCGCTGACCATGATGTCATAGCTGCCGGGCTGCACTGCCAGGCTGTAGTTGTCGCCCGACACCGTCACGTCGTAGCCGCCGGGGCCCGTGACGTGGATTTCGGCTTCCACCGGATCGCCCGTGAGCGCGTCGGTAATGGCGCCTTCCAGGAAACCGCAGTTGGTGCAGCCGAGGTGCATCGTCAACGGCATGGGCGGCACTTCGTTCACGAAGGTGCCGGAGAATTCCAGTTCCGCCGTGTAGTCGCCCGTAGAGATCAGGGAGCGGGCATCAAACACGACTTCAAACGTAGCCGAACCGCCCGCAGGCACCGTGCCCGCGTCCGGTACTGCCGAAGCCCACTGCGCGCCGCCCGCGCCGCCGGTGGCAAACGCCAGACCATCCACCTCAGCCCCGCCGGGGAAGCCGCCCACCAGAGCGCTGGCCCCGGTGTTGGTGTCAATGACCCGCATTTCGCCGGCAGCCGTGTACGCCGCCCAGTAGAGAATGCCAGACGTTTCTTCAAAAAAGGCCCAATTGGTGTGCCCGCGCCGGTGTTCGGGTCAATCTGGTACAGCGCGTCGCTGACAATGTCCACGCCATACATTTCGCCGGCGGCGTTGATGGCGATGTCAATGATGCACGTGCCTGCGCCAACATTGCCTACCGTGGTCAGCGCGCCCGAATCCGGGTCAACTGTGTACAGGGTGGAGTTCGTGCCGCAAACGCTGGAAACGGCGTACAGCGTGCCGTCCGTGGCCCCCGTCATGCCGCTCCAGTTGCCGTTGGGCGCGGTGGTGCCGACGACGGTGCGCGCGCCGGTGGCTGTATCAATGGTTACAAACTGGTTCGTGTCGTAATCCAGCGCATACAGCGTGGAGAAGTCGCCGTTCAGGAAGTCCGCCGCCGGATGGAACTGCGGCACGGAGCCGATGATGTTCCACGAGCCGGGCACGTCCGCATCGGGGAACATGACCAGGTTGACGTCCAACCCGTAAGCCGCTTCGCCCAGGATAGCCGACAGTTCTGTCGCCTGTTCCGGCGTCAGCATTGGCGCATTGGGGGCGCGATCCGTGGAAGGCGGGGCGCTGTCAGCAGGCAGTTCGCCCTCGAAGCGCGGAATGGAGATGGAGACGGGGCGGATGCTGACGATGCCGCCGGGGCCGCCGTAGTTGCCAATGCTGGCTTCCCAATCAATGGGCAGCGGGCCGTCGTTCATCAGGGTGACGGTGGTGCTGACCACGTCGCCGATTTCCATCGTTTCTTCGATATAGGGCGGCGAGTAGGTAAGGGCTGAGCCTTGCAAGGCAAAGTCTTGCATGGTTACCGTGTCGGTGATGATAACCACCCCGTAAGCCGTCTCTGGGACGTAGTTGGCGGCATCCGCAGTCACGTCGTAGCTGCCCACCGCCAGGGTCATGGTGTAGTCGCCATCGGCGTTGGTGGTGACTGTGCGCGAGCCGGCGCTGCCAACGGCGGTGACGGACGCGCCGCCAATGCCCATGCCGCTGTCTTCATCGGTCACGCTGCCGCTCAGGGTTCCTGTGTCCACGCCCGTGCCGCACCAGTTGACGACGGTTTGCATCGCCTCCAGGCGGTTGTCCAGGGTGGAGATGGCTTCAAACGGGTAGCCCCAGAAACTGGTGCGGTAGACGCCGTCATCTTTGTCTATGGCTGCGCCGTTGCCGTTATCGCCCACAAAAGCCAGTTCGGCGGCGGCGCCGGCAGTAAAGATGTCGGAGTAGTCGGTGAAGGGGTAAGCCAGGGCGTAGGGGCCGAGGCCGCCAAAGACGGCGCCTTGACCGGTGACGCTGGTGTAGTTGCCGGCATCATCCACCGCCGATCCCAATCCCAGATAATCGGTCATGAAGGCGGTCTGGCCGCGGTCGTAATGGTAATCTTGCGAGCTGATGAAGAGGCACTTGCCGCTGTCCAGCCAGGTCCCCAGCGCGCCTTCGCCCGCCGCGCCCGGCCCCGCCGCGCCGCCAAACTCATCGCCCGTGAACCAGATCACGGCCTCATACGGCGCCAGTTCCGTGGCGCTGGGTTCCGTGTCCGTGTTGTTGGTGTCCCACACGTCATACAGCAGTCCCAGACTGTCCAGCGCTTCGATGTAGTAGCTGCGCACGTCGGGGCTGTTGTCGTCGTCATCCACCAACAGGATGGGTGGAATGTCGCGCGTCTGGAAGTAATACGGCCCGGCCATGGCCCCCTCGCCGCACGGGTTCATGGGAACCACCGTCCAGCGGTAGACGGTTAAGGGTTCCAGAGCCATGCCCAACGTGTGCGACGTTTCCGCCACAGTCACGTCATAGATGGGCGTGCCGCCGGCCCCTTCGTAGATGCGCAGGCGGTAGCCGCTGGCTTGCGCCGCCGCCGTCCAGGTCATGGTCGGCACCAGGTCAATATTCTGGGCGTTGTTCGGCGGGTAGGTCAGGGTGGTTGTCCCCGGCGTGGCGTCGAACAGGTTCAGGGTGACCATGGTGGTGTGGGTGCTGGTGGGCGCCATACCCGTGATTTCAATGTCGTAACTGCCGGCAGCCGCCGCCCCCACATTAGCCACCGTCATATCGCTGTAATCTGGTGGAATCACCGGATTGGGGGCAAAGGAAGCCATGTAACCGCCCGGCACGCCGCTGGCGCTGAGGGTCACCGGATCGTCAAAGCCCTGAATCTGGCCCACTTCAATATTGAAGACGGCGCTGTCGGGGACGCAGGCGTCCTGCATGGCGGGCGTGGCGTTTAGATAGAAGTCGGGCGACAACAACAGCGCCGCTTCGTAGCAGTCCAGACGCCCGTAACCATAATCGTTATCAAAGCCCGGCGCGCCCAGGTCCACGCCGGTGGTGATCAGGTTGTCGTAAATCTGGTCGTAAGTGAGCGTCGGCTCAATGGACAGCAGCAGCGCCACGCAGCCGGCGGTGTGCGGGCTGGCCATGGACGTGCCGTTGAAGTTGGCGTAGCCGCCGCCGTTAATAGAAGAGCGCACGTTCACGCCAGGAGCGCTGACGTCTGGCTTATCCAGACAGGCGGGGAAGTTGCCGGGCCCGCGGCTGCTAAAGCTGGCGATGATGTCGCTGATGTCCGTGGCGCCGCTGGCGGTGACGTTGCAGTAGTCGCCGGGGGAGCCAATGGTGCCGGCGCCGGGGCCGGAGTTGCCGGCAGAAAACGCCGGGAAGATGCCCATAGCCCGCCAGACGTCCACCGAAGCCTGATACCAGGGGTCGCCGCCGCCGCCGCCCCAGGAGTTATTCACCACGTTCGGGCGCATATCGGGGTCGCAGGACGGGTCGCCAGGGGCTACGCCCAGCGGACAGGGCGCGGCAATCCATTCGGCGGAGGAAAGCAGGGCAAAGTCGGAGCAGCTGCTGGATTCGCATCCTTTAGCGGCAATCCACTTGGCGCCAGGCGCCATACCGATCTGGTTGGCGCCGCCGTCATCCCCCACCATCGTGCCCATGGTATGCGTGCCGTGATTGTTATTGTCGCACGGCGCGCCGGGTGGGCAGACGATCGAGGGGTCATACCAGTTGAAGTCGTGGTCAAAGCTGCCGCCCAGATTGCCGCGGTACTGGTTCACCACGGCAGGATGGTCGTAGTCCACGCCGGTGTCCACGTTGGCTACCACCACGCCTTCGCCCGTGCGCCCAAAGGTTTCCCAGATTTCGGGGGCGCGCACGCGGTCAATGCCCCATTCGATGGCTGTGGGGCTTTCGGGGGACAGGCTGACAAACTCGTCCGGTATCTCATACGTCTTGGGCGACGCCAGCCAGGTCACGTCGGAGCGGGCGGCGACGGCGTCAAAGACGTCTAGATCAGAAGTGACGAGCACGACGTTGACGATAAAGAATGTGCGATAGCTTTGGACGGCTCCCCGCGCCGTTTGCGCATCGAGATAGCCAACCAGGTCTGCCTGGCTGCTCTGGGCGGTCTGGCGCAGGGCGTCGTAGACGTACTGCCCCCGCGCCGACCAATCGGTCATGTTGTAGGCTGCGCTCAGGTCTGCTTTGTCCGCCAGATAGACCCAATAGGTTCCGCTGCCGGCATTTTCAATGCCTTCTCGCAGCCCCGGTTCTAACTTGGCCGCTGCGGCGCTGGTGGCGTTTCCGTTGCGGAACAGGAACACCAATCCCAGCATCGCCAGGCTGAGAAGGGCTATAAACCGTATTTTAGACATGCAATTCCCTCCATGTGGGGTGTGTGTTCTGGCCCGGTGCGGCCAGGAAACTTACCTGAACCGCCAGCCATGTCTGTCTCCGGGCAGCCTGGCTGCGGTTTCAGTTGCGGTGGCTGAAATAATGTTGCGTTTTTCGATGGGCGCCTCCTTTCTATAATATGAGCAAAGCTGGTTGAGCCAGGCCAGTCACAGTCAAAACGCCAGCGGCAGGCAAACAGAGCCAATGCACCCGGCGCTGCGGCTGGCATTCTCTCTGGCTGCGCTTACGGCTACGCGGCTACGCTTAGCGCTTTGCAAAACGGGATTGTCCACTACGTCTCCCATCAACGTGACGTTGCGTCGTCTGCACGACGTTGCGTCGTCTGCACGACGTTGCGTCGTCTGCATCTGGGTGGATGGATTTGGTTTTGGGAAAAGCAAATAATAATGCGTCTGGCACAGCACAACCAAACATCTGGCTGCTTTGCACAGCCATTATCCGGCTCTGATAACGGCTGTGCAAACCCATCATACCACAAAGAAACGGTAGATGTAAAGCTATTGGGGGGCAGGGGTGCAAGGCACTGGCAGAACGGTCTTAGCCCTTTAGAACGCCTATGGCCAGTGCCTTGCACCTTTCTGGCTTCGGGGTGGTGCAAGGCACTGGCAGAACGGTCTTAGCCCTTTAGAACGCCTATGGCCAGTGCCTTGCACCGTTAACCTTTAGGGCATTTCCGCCTGCCACACCCCAAACAACCCCGACCCATCGCGGCACGCTATCCACCCCTGCGCCGTCTTTTGCCCGGTGAAGCCGCCCACCGCCAGCGCCCGGCACGCCTGCCCCGGGTCGTAACTGATAATCAACCGGTTATTGCCCGCCTGGAACCCCCAGGCCCCCGCCGCGCCGTCGTCATCCGCGAAGCGACCATCCTGGAAAAAAGCCAGCTGGCGCGCTTCCTGCCCGCCATTGGCCCAGTAAATATTAAACGACAACTGCATCAGCGGTGACGCCGCCTCATACGCCGCCAGGGCGTCAATGCGCCCGTAGCCATAAGTGTTGTTGGGAATCTGGTCGCCGGGCACGCCGCCGCACGTCTGCGTCGTCGTCAGCGGCACCGACGTATCCGCGATAATGCCCTCCAACGCATCCACCTGC
>JAGVTM010000423.1 GCA_019136785.1 Chloroflexota bacterium
CATCCCCCCTTGGGCTGTTTTGGGCGCGCCAGCGCCCCAAATAGCCCACAAAAAGAGGCAGCCCCGCCGCAGGCGGGGCTGCCCCCATTCCCCGTGAGAAAATTCCCCGAACAGGTTACAATAGAGCCATGGGCATAACCCCATCGCCAGCCATCACTTACCCTGGCGACCGTGGGCAGAGGAAGGAATAGACAAACGTGAAAAAGCTGAACCTGCTAATCATTGGCGGCGGTGGGCGGGAACACGCCCTCGCCTGGAAATTAAAACAATCCCCGCACGTGGGCACCCTATACGTGGCCCCAGGCAATGGCGGCACAGAAAAACTGGCGATCAACGTGCCCGTAGACGACAACGACGCCAACGCCCTGTGCCACTTTGCCCGCAAAAACCAGATTGACTTAACCATCGTCGGCCCCGAAACACCCCTGGCTGCCGGCATCACCGACATCTTCCACACCGCCGGCCTGCGCGTCTTTGGCCCCTCCCGCCTGGCCGCCCAACTAGAATCCTCCAAAGCCTTTGCCAAAGGATTCATGACCGACCACAACATCCCCACCGCCGCCTATGCCACCTTCACCCGTTACGACGCCGCCCGCGACTACCTGGCGCGACAATCAGGCGCTTTGGTCGTCAAAGCCAGCGGCCTGGCCGCCGGCAAAGGCGTCATCCTGTGCGATGACGTGGCGGAGGCGGAGGCAGCATTGTACGACATTATGGTGCAGCGGCGCTTTGGCAATGCCGGCAACCAGGTCGTCATCGAAGAACGCTTAACCGGCCCAGAACTCTCCCTCCTGGCTTTCACCGATGGGCAAACCGTGGCCCCCATGCTGCCCGCCCGCGACCACAAGCGCGCTTATGACCACAATCAGGGCCCCAACACCGGCGGCATGGGCGCCTACACGCCGCCCGCCGGCGTGGATGACGACATGGTGGCGCACATCGTCCGTACCGTCTTGCAGCCCGTCGTAACCGGCATGGCTGAACGCCGCATGCCCTACGTCGGCGTGTTATATGCCGGCATGATCCTCACCCCTGCCGGCCCCAAGGTGCTGGAATTCAACTGCCGCTTTGGCGACCCTGAAACCCAGGTGATTTTGCCCATGCTGGCGGGCGACCTGCTGGAAATCATGCTCGCTTGCCTGGATGGAACGCTGACGCCCACCATGGTTCAACCCCTTCCAGGCGCCTGCGCCGCCATCGTCATGGCTTCCCCAGGTTATCCAGGCGCATACCCCAAAGGATTGCCCATCAGCGGTGTGGATGATGCGGAGCGAGAAGAGGGCGTGATAGTATTCCATGCCGGCACAACCCGCGTCAACGACCGCCTGGAAACCAGCGGCGGGCGCGTGCTGGCAGTCACCGCCTTAGGGGACACCGTGGCGGCGGCGGCGCAGCGGGCGTATGCCGGCATTGCCCACATCCACTTTGACAACGCCCACTACCGCCGCGACATCGGCCTGGACGGTTGACCACGATGGCTGCGCCCCATGACGCCCCCCCCTCTGCCCCTCCCCTGATTGGGCAGCGCATCAACGTGGTAGGAACCAGCGGTTCAGGCAAAACCACCCTGGCGCGGCGACTCAGCCAGCAGTTGGGTTTGCCCCACGTCGAACTGGACGCCCTCTACTGGGGACCCAACTGGACTGAACCGCAGCGGGACGCCTTCCGCCAGCAGGTCTCCCAGGCGCTCAGCGGGCCGCGCTGGGTGGTAGATGGCAACTACTCCCTGGTGCGCGACATTGTGTGGGGCCAGGCGGACACCGTCGTCTGGCTGGATTACCCGCTCTCCCTGGTTTTGTGGCAGATAACGCGCCGTACCGTCAGCCGCGCCGCGCGGCGTGAGGAATTGTGGCAGGGCAACCGCGAAGAGTGGCGGCGGCTGTTTAGCCGCGAATCTATGATCGTTTGGGTCCTGCAAACCTACCGCCGCCGCCGCCGCCAATACCACTCCCTTTTTGCCGACCCTGCCCACGCCCATCTGCTCAAACTGCGCCTGCCCTCCCCCCGCCACACCGAAACCTGGCTCACCACCCTCCCTCCCTCCCCACTGACCACTCACCACTCACCACTGTCCACTTCCCCCTCCCCATGACCCCAAACGACGCTTACGCCCGCGCTGGCGTGAATATAGATGCCGGCAACCTGGCTACCCAACTCATCAAAACCGCCGTCCAATCCACCTTTGGCCCCGCTGTGCTGTCCGACGTCGGCTCCTTTGGCGGCTTGTACCGCCTTCTAGCGGCGCAGCCCATGAGCGACCCCGTGCTGGTGGCTTCCACTGATGGCGTAGGCACCAAAACCAAAGTTGCCGCCCGCCTGGGGCGTTGGCACAGTATCGGTCACGACATCGTCAACCACTGTGTTAACGACATTCTGGTGCAAGGCGCGCGCCCGCTTTTCTTCCTGGATTACGTGGCTTCCGCCCATATTGACCCGCCGCAAATCGCCGCCATTGTCGGCGGCATTGCCGCCGCCTGCCGCGCCGCTAACTGCGCCCTGCTGGGCGGCGAAACGGCGGAGATGCCCGGCGTCTACCATGAGGGCGCTGTAGACCTGGTAGGCACAATCGTGGGCCTGGTAGACCGCCGCGCCATCATGGATGGGCAGCGCATTCAGCCAGGGGACGCCATTTTAGGGTTGCCCTCTTCCGGGCTGCACACCAACGGCTACACCCTGGCCCGCCATGCCCTGGATGAACTGGACTGGTCGCAGCCCGCGCCAGGGATGGCGCAGCCGTTGGGCGAACTGCTTCTAACGCCGCACCGCTCGTATTTGCCCCACGTTCAGGCGCTGCAGGCTGCCGGCATTGACATTCACGGGCTGGCGCACATCACCGGCGGCGGCTTGATAGACAACCCGCCGCGCATCTTCCCCCCTGGGTTGGGGGCGCGGCTGTGGCATGGAAGCTGGCCCGTTCCCCCCCTCTTTGATCTGATTCAACGCCTGGGCAACGTCCGCGACGCCGAAATGCGCCGCGTCTTCAACATGGGCCTGGGCATGTTGGTCGTACTGCCGGCAGAAGCCGTTGAAAAAGCCCAAGCCACCCTGAGCGAATCCTACCTTGTAGGCGAAATGACAACAGACAACAACCAACAAGTAACAATCAACAAGTAACAATCAACAAACCGCTTCCCTCATACCTCATACCTCATACCTCATACCTCATACCTCATACCTCATACCTCATACCTCATACCTCATACCTCATACCTCATACCTCATACCTCATACCTCATACCTCATGCACAGCCTTGTCGTCTTCATTTCCGGTTCAGGCACAAATCTACAAGCGTTGTTAGACGCTGCCGCAGCTGGGGATCTGCCGGCATCTGTCGTGCTGGTCGTGTCCAACCGGCGGGAGGCGTATGGGTTGGTGCGAGCGCAGCAGGCGGGCGTGCCTACGTTATACTTTCCCTTGCGGCGGTTTGTGGATGCCGGCAAAACCCGCGCCGACTACGACGCCACTTTAGCCGCCGCCGTCCGCCCTTACGCCCCTGACCTGATCATTTTGGCGGGCTGGATGCACATTCTCAGCCCCGCTTTTCTGAACGAATTTCCGAACATGGTGATCAATTTGCATCCGGCGCTGCCGGGGCAGTTTGCCGGCGTGCAGGCCATCGAACGCGCTTACGCCGCCTTTCAGCGTGGAGACGTTTCGCATAGTGGTTGCGTGGTGCACCAGGTGATCCCCGAAGTAGATGCCGGCCCCGTCATCGCCCAAACCGTCGTCCCCATCTACCCCCACGACACCTTGCCCGACTTTGCCGCCCGCATGCACGCCGCCGAGCATAAACTCATCGTCGCCGCCGTCCGCCAATGGTTGTCAGGGGCAGGGGGCGCTCCCGCCAACAATGCGCCCCTGTTCACTGACCCCTGACCCCTCTTTACTCCAGGACATTAGCCAGCCACGTCGTCACTTCGCCAGGGCTGGGAATGCGCCCGGCGGAAACAACCTTTTCATTGATGACCAATCCTGGCGTAGACAGCAGATCATAAGCCATGATGCTGCCATAATCGCTCACTTTGACGACCTGGGCATCAATGGCGAGATCCGATACAACCTTGCGTACAATTTGTTCCAGCCGTTTGCAGTTAGCGCAGCCAGGCCCAAGTATTTTGACAGTAAGCATGAAAAACTCCTTCGAAAATAACTTGTAGGGCGGGTTGGCAACCCGCCCATGCTTCAAAAATAACCTCACGCGGAGACGCGGAGGGTGCGGAGAAAATGCAGGGCAAAAATCTGCGTCATCTGCGAAATCCTGATTATTTTCATTGATGATGGTGCGCCGCGGCCCATGCTGTCTCCTTCAAAAATAGGGCGATTTTCCAAAATCGCCCACCCGATTTTGGAAAATCGGGCTACAATGGCACACTATTGTCTCGTCAAGCATAAAATGATGGATTAGATTGGTTCAATCTCCCAGATTGAACCA
>JAGVTM010000109.1 GCA_019136785.1 Chloroflexota bacterium
CCTGGTCAGGAATGGCACAATTAAAACCAGGTCGTAAGCCAGGAACCCAACCAGTTGACCGGCGGCATTAGCCCAACCTGGACGCAGCAAGCCATAGGCAAAATAGAGGGCTGCGCCGAAAAACATCCAGCCAATCACGACCGAGAGTTCCGGCGTTATTGTCCAGGGAAGCGCCCCAGGCGTCTGCAAAATCAAGCGGGTGCTTACAATCAGGAGGGCAATGATGAAGATAACGAAAGACCAGCGCACGGGGCCCGGCACGGGGAGCCTGTTGTCCAGGGGCATACGGAGGCTCCACAGCAAAAGCCCCAGTCCAAACAGCGCGCCGAACACGCAGGCAATGCCATAACTGGTCAATTGCCCGCTGCCGCCGCTGGCCGGTAGCCAGCCGCTGCTTGCGCCCAGTTGAAACGAGAGGATGGCTACGGGGACCAAAATGCCCAGGTAATCCAGACCGATGCCAGCCAGCGCGCCGTCATTCTTGGAAGCCAGCGCCCACAGCGTAGACGCCGCTGCCGCCGCGAAAATGGAGGAAATAAAGATAAAGGTTAGCGGCGTGGTGCCGGGAAAGGGCCACAAGTTGACGGCAAATGGCAGTTGCCAGAAGAAGGCAATGGCAAAAAAGAATTGCACGGCACAGACGAAAAATAGAAAGTAACGCATGATTTTGTTCACTTTCATAGCCTTTTTCATAACTTCTAGCCCTCTCGCCGCTTGAGCCTGCCGAAGGAGTCACCCTCATACCTCATACCTCTTTTCTTGCCGGCAATCGCCGCGCTGATGCGCCGCGCTTCCAGTCCAATCTCGCGCAGCATTCCGGTGGGGGAGACGTAGTAGCCGCAGAAATAAAGACCAGCCAGGGACGTCTCTTGTCCGCTGGAGCGGGGCGCGCCGTTTTCGTCGTAAACGGTTGGGCCGGCTTCCAGAAAGGCGTTGACGCGCGGGCGGTAGCCGGTGGCCAGGATAACGGCGTCAAATGGCTCTTGTCGCCCATCGGCAAACAGAACGCCGTCTGCCGTAAACTGCTCGATGCCAGGATAAACGGCCACGTGACCGCGCTTGATCAGGTCAATCGTGCCCACGTCAATCAGGGGGATGCGCCCATCCTGGAGAATCTGGGTGCGGGGCCCATGCGGCAGCTTGCGCAAGCCGTAGCGCGTCAGGTCGCCCATAACGACGCGCAAAATGGGGGCGTTCAGGGCATCGGTGAGACGCGGCGGCATTTTGCCTTGCACAATGCCAATGGCCAGGACGGGAATGCCCAACAACTCGCGGGGGATGACGTTCACCGGGCTGCGCACCGCCAGCGCCGCCAGCGCCCCATGTTCGTACAGGTCTATGGCAATTTCGCCGCCAGAGTTGCCAAAGCCAACGACCAACACCTTCTGCTTCTGGAACGGCGCGCCGTTGCGATATTGCGAACTGTGCAGCACAGTCCCGTGAAACGACTCTTGCCCGGCCCAATGAGGCAGGTTGGGTTCGCGGGTGTAGCCGGCGGCAATGACCAGATTCTGTGCCTGATAATGGTTATCCTGCGTCTGGACTTCCCACCGGCTGTTAACGTAGCGGGCTGCGACGACCTGTTGGTTGAAACGGGGTTCCAGTTGGAACCGTTGCGCATACGCCTCCAGGTAGGCGATCACCTGCAGGCGAGAAGGGTAGCGCGGGTATTCCTGGGGAAATGGCATAAAAGGCAGCGCCGAAAACGCCTTAGCCGTATGCAAGTGCAGCCGGTCGTAATGCCGCCGCCAGGCCGATCCCACCTGGTCGGATTGCTCCAGGATGAGGCAGGGAATGCCCGCTTGCTGGAGGCAAGCCCCAACCGCCAGCCCGGCGGGGCCGGCGCCAACCACAATGGTTTCTGTTGGTGGGTGCATCCTGCCTTCTCTCGCTTCCTGTCAGTCAGATTGGTTCAATCTTGGAGATTGAACCAATCTTCAAGGTCAAAAGTTGTTTGTAGCCCGATTTTCCAAAATCGGGTGGGCGATTTTGGAAAATCGCCCTACTATTTACGAAGGAGGTTACGCCAGGCGGTCGTCTTCTTCGCTCAGGACGGTGACTTCGTGGTCGCCGGAGACGAAGAGCCAGGTGTCTGGCAGGGTCACTTTTTCAATAAACTCGGTGTCGGAAGCGGCGGTATAGGCGGCGCCGGCGTCGCTGGTGCGGTAGACGCCGACCACGCCGCCGGCCATGACCAGGCTGTTGTTCACGTCGGGGCTGGCGGCGACGGCGTCTACGGGGTGGAAACGACCGGGGTCGCGCAGGGGCAAGCCGCAGGTGACGACGGGGGTCTGCCAGGCGGCGTTTTCCTGGCCCAGGTCTAGCTTGAGCACACCCGTGCGGTGGCTGGCGGCAAAGACCAGGTTGCGGTGGAAAGCCAGCCCTTTGCAGCTTCCCCCCTGCCAGGCGCGGCCAAAAGCCACCCAGCCTTCGGGCGGGTCTTGCAAGCCGCGCAGTTCCCAGCGGTAGCAGCCGCTGCCAGCGCTGCCTTCCAGGGCGTTGACGCCCGCCCACAGGTAGGCGCGGGCGCCGTCGTCCTGGATTTCCAGGATGCGCACGTCTTCGGCTGCCGGCATGTTCACCCCCTTCTTACGGAAACTGCCCGGCAAACCGCCGTTAATGGACAGGTAAATTCCCTGCTGGCTCTCGGCGGTGACGGCGACAGTGACCACGCCGCGGGCATCCGTATAGGCGGCTACGGCATAAAAGCCCTGTTCTTGCGCCAACTGCGGCTCCACCATGACCTGGACGGGGCCGCTGCCCGCGCCCACCACAATTTCATAAAGCCCCTTGTTGGTCGCCAGGAACAGCACGGGCGTGTCCTGGCGTATAATCCAATCCAGGCCGTTGACGGTGAAAGCCAGCGAATACGTCTCAGCCCAGGTCTCGCCGCAATCGGCGGAAATGTGCACCTGCGAACCGGTCATGTCGGCGCGTTGGGATATTGCCGCCACGAGGCCGGCGCGGCGAGTATGGGCGCGGATAGCGGTCAGGGGGCCATCAAAGCGAGCCAGCGCCTCCCAGCCTTCGCCATCATTCAGGGAACGGAACAGGGCGGCGCCGCTGCCGGCATACCAGGTATGCGGTTGAAAATAATCCACAGCCACCGTCCTGACCTGTTCCGCCGGCGCTTCAGCGACGACCAGGCGCACCCGATCCACCCAGCGCACGCCGCGCTCCGCCAGGGCAATGTCATAGACGTGCGACGCCCGCAGCGCCTGCCCAAAGGGCCAGCCGGTGGAAGTGAAGGGCGTGGTCGCGGGCGTGATCGTCTGGTGCAGCCGCTGCCCGATGCGCCGCTGCACCGCTTCCAGGTCTTCTTCGCGCTGCACCACGACGGTGGCGCGCACTTTAACCTGTTTGTAACGCGCCCAGTTGACCACGCAGGTCGTACCCAGGGGGCGGCGTTCGTCCAGGGCGTCCGCAATTTGCTGCCGCGCCGTTTCCGACTCGTGGGCGTGCAGCATCTCCCAGGTGACCCGTTCGCGGTCGGCGGCGGGAATGTCAGGGACTAACAGCACCTCCACGTGCCCGCGCGGCGCGTGTTTCCATAGCGCCGCCCGCGTAAAGGCTCTGGCGCGTTCGACGGCGCGCCCGCTGTAGTTGCGGGCAATCAGTTCAAAATCTTTGGCGGTGACCGCCCGCTGTAAGGAGTGCAGTTCCTGGGGCCCCCGCAGCAGGGCGTTCTCCAGCGTTTCGCCAGGTTTGCCGCCGGTAGCCCGCCTGGGATTGGTGACGCTGACGCCGGCAATGGGGTCTTTGAGGACGGTGAGACGGTCGGCGGCGACGTTGCCAGCATCTCCGCCCCCGCGCCGGTACCACACCCGAATTTCCCGCCCCAGGGCGGGCACAGCCGCCAACGTTTCCGCCGCGCCAGCGCCCGCCGCGCCGGCACGGTCGCCGTCCGGCAGATCCGGCTGGCCCGCCGGGGCAAACGTGACCAGACCGCTGCTGCGGTCCACCACCCAGGCGCGAATTTCGCTGCCCAGACCGGGCGCCGCCGCCAGCGTCTTCACCACGCCGCCCAACGTCTCTGTCGCCGCCGCCCGTTCGCCGTCGGGCCGGCTCATCCACACGGAAGGGGCAAAGGTGATCAAGCCGCTGTTGCGGTCCGCCACATACACGTGCTTATCTTCGCCCAGATTGGTGAAATGGGATACCTGTCGCCAGACGCGGTACGTCTTGCCATTGTATTCACGGGCGGGGATGCGTTCGTCTAGTTCTGCCGGCAGCGCCTCCACCCCCACCACCAGATCCAACCGATCCCCCGTATCGGCAATAATGGGTGGGCGGCGTATCTGCACACTTTGCCCGCCCAGGCCATTGCCGCGCCCCGCCAGTTCCGCCTCCACCTGGTCGCAATGGTACGCCTTGACCGTGACTTCCACGGCGTTAGCCGGAATCTCGGCGGCTTCTGCCGTGGTAAAAATCGGCAGTTCCCCGCCGCCGCCCCGGCGGCGTTCCCCGCCGCCCCCTACCGTCACCCGCGTGCCGCGCGGGATAGCCAACGGCTGCGCCGCCGCCCGCGCCCGCGTAAAAGTCAGGTCTACCGCCGCTGCGGCGGGCGGCTGCAAGGCGACGCCCAACAGCCGCAGGAATTCGACGTAAGCCTTTTCCGGCAGGCGGTTCAGGCGGTACAGCATGACCTCGGTCAGGTAAGCGAACAGTTCTAGCAGCACCAGGCCCGGATCGCCTGGGGATAAATCCGTCCAGCCGATCCCCTTTTGCTGCACAATTTGCAGCGCATCCGCCAGCAACTGCTCAAACGTGCGGTCGTCCAGGTTGGGTGATTTCAGTGACATATTTCGACGCTCTTTCCGGTAGCGCGGGCATCCTGCCCGCTGCCCTCAATTATTCCACACCCGTCAAACGCAGCGAAAATTGCAGGGTGTCCACCCGCTGCGTCAGGCGCACGCGGTAGACCAGCAGCAGGTCTAATAACTCCGCCTGCGCCGGGTGGCGGTTGGCGTCCAGGCGCAAGATGTCAATGCGCGGTTCCCACCGCTCCAGGGCGCGGCGCACGTAATGGATAGCCAGGCCAGCGGTGGTGTCGTCGTTGGGCGAAAAGATGAGGCGGTATAGTTCGCAGCCATAGGTGGGGCGCATGATGCGCTCGCCGGGACGGGTGGAGAGCAGCAGCAAAATCGCCTGGCGCACAGAGGCTTCATCCGCCACCATGGCAATGCCGCCGCTGGGGGAGAGTTGAATGCCGGCATTCCCCCCCGGCGCGTCCAGATCAGGATGCAAAAACCGCCAGGCAAGGGTGCGTGTCTGACTCATAGCTGTTCCACCCAATCCTGTCCAGGTTCCTTGACAAAATAGTAGACCGTCCCTGGCGGCGTGCCATCCGTTTTACCCGTGACCGTATCCAGACACACCTGCCGCCCTTCAATGGTGACAAAGGGAGAATACCCCTTCTCTACCTTCAGCGTCGTGGCACAGGGTTTGATGGCTGGCCCCACGTTGGGACAGCCGGAAATCCCCTTCCGCTCCGGGTCGGTAGCTACCAACACGCGCCGCCCCTCAATCGTCACCAACTTCTGGGTTGGCTCAATCGCCACCTTGCCATTGATGTGCGCGCAAATTAGCTGGGCGTCTTCTGTTAACCAGTTCATAAGCAGTCGTTAGATTGGTTCAATCTTGAAGATTGAACCAATCGTCATGCGTCAGGGACGCTACTTTTGACGGAAATCAATCGCCTGGGCTTCAATCACAATCGTCTTGCCTGGGGCGCTAATCTCCAGGTCTGTCTGTGCATACAGCTTTACCTTACCAGGAGCCATTTCCACAAAACTGCCGCTGCTGTCTTCCACGCGCAGCGTTTTAGCCTGATCATCCAGGCGGATAATGTGCCCGCCCACTGTGCGCAGGCTGTACCGCTGCACCCGCCCGCCTTCCACGCCGCTGTCGTATGGGGCAAAGGGGCCATAAACGCCGCCTACCACTACGCCCTGGACCGGGTCTTGATGCGTAAACAGCACCAATACGTTATCGTCCACGTCCGGCAGAGCCACCAGCCCTTTGTGTACGCCAGCCGCCGGGCTGACCACGTGCAGCCATTCGCTTTCCACATCGTTATAGGTGGGGAAAGCCACACGCACCCGGCCAAAGCCGTCGGGGTCAGCCACAGAAGTCACCACGCCCAGGGCGGCAATGGCGCTGTGCGGACGGCGCGGCGGCGGCGGCGGTTCGGTGGCGAACTCGGACACAAAGCCCGACTGCGCATCTATCACATGATCCACGCGCGTGAGTACGTAGCGCCCCGTCACGGCAGCGGCGAGGCCGCTTACCTCGACCTGCCCTCCCGCTTGCAGCGCCGGATTGCCGCGGGCCACGCCCCACAACGTCACTTCGGCAGCGGCGCGATAATCCAACTCCGCCTGCGCCAGAGCGGCAATGTGTTCCGCATCCATGGCGTTTTCATCCGCCAACCGCGGCTCGCCATCGCCATTGACCGCCGCAGGGGTCACCTGCGCCGTCGCCGTG
Source organism: Chloroflexota bacterium (assembly GCA_019136785.1). Taxonomy (GTDB): domain Bacteria; phylum Chloroflexota; class Anaerolineae; order Promineifilales; family Promineifilaceae; genus JAGVTM01. The sequence continues at coordinate 6,487 of JAGVTM010000109.1, forward strand.
CGCCCCGAGTGCGGCTCCGTCGCCCGCTCCACAAAAGTCTCCATCAACAGCGGACTCCAGCCCGTGGCGGCGACGGCACGCGCCGTTTGCTGACCATTCATTTCGGCGCGCACTTCCAGCAGCGACTGTCCCAGCGCCAGCGGGATCGCCGGGCCCAGGCCAGCCAGCGTGAACAAGTGCAGCGCCCCATCTCGCGCCACAAAGTGCAGCCCACAGCGAGCCATCACCTGCGCCAGCAAGTCGAAATGAGATTGGGCGTGTTGCACAAGGCGGGGGAAAACAGGGCCACCCGCCGCGGCAACCACGTCTAAGCCGGCGGGAGCGGCTAATTCCTGCGCCAACTCACGCGCGTTCACCTGAACATAAGCCCGCACCGCGTGCCGTTTGCGCAGCACGTGCAAGGCATCATAACCGCGTATGCGTAGTTCTTGTTGTCCGGAAGGCAAATAAACGTGTTCCACCGCCGTGATCTGCCCGACAAAGAGGGGCGTCGTTTCCCCGTCCACCAACAGACGCAGGAATGCGCCGGGGGGCAGGTGGTCGCCGATGGTTAGAGGCCCCGGCGGGTGGCTAAAGGTCAGTTCGCACAGCGTGGGCAGCGACAGCCGTTGCTGCACGCGCACGCTGGTCAGGGCGGTCAGCGGGCCGCTGCGATCGGAACTCAGAGGAGCGCCATTGACGATAAGCGACAGGCGAGGCAAACGGGCGACGCTCATGGCGTATCTGACCTGTGAAATAGGATGGCTGCCGGCACGTTAATCAACGTGCCCGCCGCCAGCCGCAGGGGGTCCACAATCTGGTTAAACCAGGCCAGCCAGCGCCATTTGGCCGGGTCTTCAAAATATAAATAAGCCAGGTAAGGCAAATTGTCGCCGGCAGGGCCTTCGCCCGCTATTTCGTGAACGGCGGTCACGTCGCCGCCGCCAGCGACCAGGGTGGGATCTTGATCCGCCAGATCGCCCAACAAGGCGGCGGCCGCGGCGGCTTGCGGGCTTTGTCCCACACTCGCCACGTCTACCGCGGCGGCGCTGAGGCCGGCGGCGCCGCGGTCAACCGATTGATCTGGCTCGGTGACGCGGATGAAGCGCAGACGCAGCCAGGAGCGCTGCGGTTCGCCGGCGGCGGTGAAGTTTTCAAAGCGTTCAGCCACGCTGGCAATGACGCCCAGAATGTTCCAGGATTTGCCCCAGACAAAGCGCACCAAAGGGGGTTGGCTGTAGCCACCGCCGCTTGCCGGCGGCCAGCGGCTGCCGGCAGCCGCTGGCGCAGCCGCCGCCGCGGCTGTGCCGGCAGTTGCCAGCGTGCCGGCAACTGCCGGTCTGGCGGCGGCATTTTCCGCCAGCCGCCACAGGGGGGCGGTCAGGTCGCGCACGTCGTGGGTCTGGATGGTTGTGCCTGCCAGATTCACGTCAAACAGCAGGTCTAGCTGCAACTCGGTGCGCCCGCCGCCGGTATACAGCAGCGGGTCATCGCTGAGGCTGAGACCTGTCAGGCTGCCATTGACCGATTGTTGCGGGCGAATGCCGGCATTGCGTCGCACCACCAGGCTTTCCGGGTTCAACATACAGCTTAACCGTTCCCCTGACTCTTCGATCAGGAAGGCGACTCGTTCCATCAGGCTTAATCTCGTTCGCCCCGCTGCTCGCGTGCCAACCGCTGAAGCCGCTGTTGATCCAGCCAGGACGCAGACGGGGCGTCGTCAGCAAAAAGAGGCGGCAGCAGGCTGCCGGCAAGCGGTAGCGGGGGCCATCTGTCTGTCGCCGCGGCTGCCGACTCAGGGTGCAGCGGCGGCGCGGTGCGGGGCGACGCGCCATAGGTTGGGGCAGCGACAGGCGCAGCCGGGTAAGGCGCATAAGGCGGCGGGGCGTACTGCGGGAGCGTAACCTGCCGGGCATCATAAGAGGGCGACGCCTGGCTGGCGGCTGCCGTGAATGCAGCGGGCGGCGTCGCTGACGCAAGAGGAGACGCAGGCGCGCCGGCAGCAGGCGCGCCCCCGCGCGGGGGCGGCGGGGAATAAGCTGGCTCTGGCGGCAGGCTGCCGGTAGCCTGCCCTGAGCCCTGTCGAAGGGGCGGCGGCGCAAGGGCAAAAACAGGCCGGGGGGCGTCGAGTACAACACCAGGCGCAGCGCCTGCGCGCGGTACGCGCGGCGGCGTTGGTCTATAGTCGCCGGGCGCAGGCGCGCCTGCAACAGGCGGGGGCAAAACCGGCTCTGCGCCATAATCTGGCGCGGGACGGCGGGCGGCGGGCGCAGTGGTCGCCGCCACCAATGGCGCAGGCGTCTGCGCAACATCATCCGTCAATGTGCGCGCTGGCGTCTGGAATAATGCCGGCCTCTGTCCTCTACGAGGCGCAGGCGCGCTTGCAACAGGCGGGGGAGAAGCAAATGCCGGCTCCGGCGCAGCGGCAGTGGGCGCGGCAGGCGCGTAGAGGGGGGCGGCGAGAAACGCCGCCAGGGCGGGAAACGCCGCTGGGGCGGGCGTTTGGGGCGCGTTGGTTTCGGGCGTGGGCATCAGGCGCGCGGCGGCGGGCGGCTGTTTGCTGCCCGGCGCGCCGCCGCTTGCCGGTGCGCCGCCGCTTGCCGGCGGCCCGCCGCCTTGCGGTTCGCCATGAATGCGTCCAGTTTCCTGGCCGCGTTCAGTTGCCTGGCCGTGTCCAGTTCCTGGCGACAAGCTTTGAGGGGAGATATACGCTTGCTGCGCCTGTCTGGGCGCGGGCGCAGCAGGTGTATAGTCGGGCGCGGCCCACACAAGCGGCGCACCGTCTGTGGTCTCCTCCATGCCGCCAGCCGCCGGGGGAACAACCAGCGGCGGCTCAGACGTACCTACCCAACGCACTGGAATCTGGCTCTCTGCCAGCAGCGCCAACCAATGCGCCGGCGGGTTGCCGGCAGCATAACCCTGGCGCTGCTGCCAGAACTCCGGCGGCAGCCACGGTGGCGCGTCGGGCGGGCTGGCGCTGGCGGCAGGCGGCGTCTCTGCCTGACGCACAAAGTACGTCCCCAGGCGGAGTAACCCTTTCCCGACCGTCTGTAACAACCGGCTGCGCCAGCCTGATTCACTCATGAGCAGTATCTACTTACCACGAAGACGCAAAGGACGCCAAGATTTTCTGCTTCTCTTTGCGATCTTCGCGTCTTGGCGGTGAAATTTCAGAAAGAGTTAATAGTTGCCACAAGCAGACATCTAGCAGTTTGTCGGAAAAGTCATTAATAGCCCGCTGATGACGCTGATGAAGCGCAGATTAGACGGATTCATTAGGACTAAATCAGCTCTTATCTGCGGCTTTCTGCGTCCGCAGTCTGCGTCATCAGCGTCCCATTTTTTCAGTTCTCCGACGGGCTGCCAGGCGTTGTGCAATCTTGGAAATTGCGCCAGTCTACACATGACTTTAGCCGCGCTCCAGCCGGTTGAATGCCAGATGCACAGATTCAATGGCTACGGTGCGCGCCAGGGCATCCAGCGGCGCGCCGCGCCATTCGCAGGGCCAGGCGTCCAGCAAGTTCCAGCGCATCACTTCCCCCACGCCCGCGCTGTCCAGCATGATGATGGAGACGTTTTTGCGGTCTGCCTGCCCTTCCACGGAACGCAGGAACCAATCCCACAACTCCCGCGAGACGGTGACGCCGTAGCGCAGGGTGACGGTGGCGTAATCCACGGGCCCAGGCAGGGTCTGCACAATCTGGCTCTGACCCGCCTCGCGGTATTTGATCACTTCCACTTTAGCCCCCAGACCGCTGCATTCCACAAAATGGCCCGCCGTGATGCCGTCAATTTCCATTTTGAAGTTGTACGAGCGATACGGTTCGACAAAGGTGCCTGGTTGGGCGCCGGTTTGATCAGCCATTAGCGACCTCCTTCAGTTTCGGTTTCCGTGCCGCCTTCAAACTGGCTGATACGGAAGATGATAAACTCGGCGGGTTTGACGGGGGCAATGCCGATGAGGGTGGTGACAATGCCGGCATTGATATTCTCCGGCGGGTTCGTCTCCTCATCACACTTCACGAAGAACGCTTCTTCGGGCGTGCGTCCCATCAGGGCCCCATCTCGCCACACCCGCGTCAGAAACGCGCCAATGTCGCGGCGAATGGATTTCCACAACGTCTGGTCGTTTGGCTCGAACACAATCCAGCGCGTGCTGTTGGCAATGGACTCTTCGATCATGTTGAACAGCCGCCGCACGTTCACGTAACGCCATTCGCTGCTGCCATCATCCAGCGTGCGCGCTCCCCAGACGGTGACGCCCTGTTGGGCAAAGAAGCGGATAACGTTTATGCCTGCCGGGTTGAGCACCGCCTGCTCTTGCCGCGTAATGGGATGGGTGACGTTCAACGCGCCGCGCACGCTTTCATTGGCGGGCGCTTTGTGCACGCCGCGGGTGGCGTCGGTGCGCGCCCAAATGCCGGCAACATACCCCGAAGGCGGCGTCGTGATTTGATTGTAAGGCGGCAGCGCCGCGTTCACCACCAGCCAGGGATAATAAACCGTGCCATAGCCCCCTTTTGACAGGCGCGGGCGCAGCCCTTTGGCGGCGGGCGCCCCTTCGCCACCGGCGCTGGCTGCGGCTACCGTCGTCAGGTCAGCCACATCGTCCACCATTGGCGGCCCGTCTAAAATAGCCACCCGATCCTTCATATTCTCGCAGTGCGCCAGCAGCGCCTCATACGAACTGACGTCGGTGTAGCCGGGCGCGGCTACAATGGCCACCTCGTCTATCTGTTCCAACAACTCCAGACCGCCGCGCGCGGACGACCGCTTGCTGCCAGAGCCGGTGATCGGCTTGTCCTTCTCTACCGCCACCACGTAGCAGCGCGAGCCGCCATTCTGGAAAAAGCCGTACACCGCCTGCGCCAGCGGCGTGGTTTCCGCGTTCTCGTTGCCGGCAAAAGCGCGCACAAAATCCGTCCAGTTATTGCAGGCAATCGCCCGGTCGCGTGGCGCTTTGGCATCGGGGGCCACGCCCACAAACGCCGCCGTGCTGGTTCCCACTGCCTGGATGGGCCGCGAACCGCCTGCCTCTTCTATCACATAAATACCTGGCGCGTTAAAGACCATCATCGCTCTCCTTGTAAAGTTAGTGGTAAGTGGGTTCCCCACCGAAGGTGGGGCGTGATCAGTGGTCAGACGCACGCGGGAGCAGTTTTGGAGACTGACTCATTGTCGATCACTGCCGTTCTTGTTTCAACTCCATGCGAATGATAAACGGTTCCGCCTCGCCGGCGGGGTCTGTCGTTACCTGCACCTGCCGGCGGCGGGCGCGCACTAGCAGGCGGAGGGGGCGACCTGCCGGCACAGCCGCAAACCGAAACCGCCCTTCCCTATCCGTCACCGCCGACAAATTCAACGCCGCGCACTCCACGTGCGCCCCCACAATCGGCTTATCTTGCGGGCCCCAGACGTAACCGACAAAAGGCACGCTGGGCCCTGCGTGCAACACCAGCGGCTGCGTCACCAGTCGCACTTCCGGGTCGGGGCGCGGCTTGCGCACCAGCCGCTGCAAAATAAAAGACGGGCGAGGCACAGCCCGCAGCGCCAGCCACATCTCGGCGCTCAGCGGCGTCATCTCCACCTCCATTTCCGCGTCGTCCAACGCCGCCAGCGCCAGGTCGCCCAACACCCCATGCGCCCATTCTGGCTCCTCGCCCCAGGCGGTCACCAGATAACGCAGTTTGAATTGCAGCGGCGCCACGTGCGGCGTGCTGGCTGGCGGCGCGTCCGCCAGCTCCAACAAATACACACTCACCCCGCGCCCCTCAGGCGCGCCCTCGCGCGAGGGCGCGTCCCCGTGCGGGGGCGTATCCGCAGGCGGGTGCAAGGAGATAGTCACATCTCCCACCACATCCGTTATCCACTGCTTCAACTGCCTGTCTATTTCGGGGATCATGTTTTTGTGGCCTTTGCGCCAGAACCAAAAACAACGTGCGACTGTTGAAAGAAATGCCTGTGTCAGGCGGCAGAAAATGGGGCTGTTACACAATCATAGTTTACCGTCCCCCCCCATTTCCGGCAATTGTCATAATCAATTTGATTTGATATATTATACACTGTAAGGTTTTTTGGCTGCCTATGTATGTAAGGAGATAAATTTATGGACAATCCCCAACTCAAAACCGAGAAGCAAGTAGTATCAACCCAACCACTCCAGTTTGATTTTGAGTACAAACCAGATCCATTTGTCGAACCCAAAGAACTTGCTGGCAATGCCAACCTAAGCTTACATCACCACATGGCCCCGCCAGACGGGTACGACGAAGACGAGGAATGAATGCTAGAACCGTGCCTCAAAAGGGCACGGTTCTTTTCTTTAGGTTTAGAGGCCAAGAAACCTTACTTCTTGTCCCCATAATTCTGAGGCAAAGGATTATAAGATGGAAAACCCAACCGAGACAAGTCTTATTGTAACAGAACTCGTGCAGCATCCGCAATTTGGTGATTGGCGATATATCACTAATAGGTTATTAACTCTCTATGATCGCTCTTTAGAACTCTTGCGAGAGAAGTCACCCTCTGCAGGAAAGTTGAATGATGAATTGAACCGTGCCGGCTCTGAAACCCGCTATCTCATCTCCACTGACCCGATTTTTCGACGAACTATCGACTACGCAGTTGACTCCCTCTCTAAAGATAATACAGAGAATAATGCCCTTCTCCTACAAGCAGATAATGTTTGCGCTAGTATGCTCCAACTGGTGTATCAACCGACAGCAACTCTTCGTTACACGCCTATGCAAGTATTCGGTGTTGGGACAGACAGCAATAAATATATTGGCGAACCCCCTCTTCACATTGTTTGCTGGCACCACCAAAGTACTGACATATCGCTTCGTTTAGCAGATCGGTTTTATGATCTTTTCGACCAAGAGCTTGCCGGGGATATTACCAGTGGCAGAGCAATCATGCGCCCATTGATTCCCGAATTTCATGACGCCTTGAAAAAGGGGGGGGAAATTTTACAGATTGTATCTCCCGAACTAGCAAGAGATGCGTTTACTCATGTAAAAGTATTGGGTATCGTTGATTTGCCTGACCATATTCAGAAGGGAGCGAAAAAGCGATACGATCTTTGTCAAAATGTCTCAACTCACCGTATACCAGGATCCATCTTCCTCTCGCCAACCCCCCTCCGACATCCGGTGCATGCTGCTGAAGCAATTTTACATGAGGCTTTACACAAAAAACTATCCAATTTGGTATCTACTATGGACATCTTTGTAGCTGGCTTCGATTCTGCAGCCTCTCCAACTGTTCACGCTATTTGGAATCCAGATCTATCCTGGAACTCCAATCAATGGTCTATAGACCGTGCTTTGTACGCAGTGCATTTTTATGCACATATCGCAGTTTACTACCTGCTTTTTGGTGAAAAGTGGGAGGAAATTGTTGAGAAATATGGGGATCCTGGTGATTTAAATTACCAAAAAGCCGCACGTAATGCCCTTGATAGAGCCCGTTATCTATATGAGGAACTTTCAAAGATGCAACACAATGCCTTAGGTGCTGCTGGTAAGAGTGTACTTGAATGGCTTGGCAGTATTATAAACAGGGTCGATCTCACCCCTCCCTATCGTGATCCACGGCCAACCCTAAGACTTGATTTATACGACCGTGAGACTCGGGAAGTTGTAGCTCTACTTAGATCTATCCCAGAAAATGCAACTAACCACCTAACACATGGGCGTGAGGGATGGACGATTGGTCAAACAATTCAACATTTGATCCACAGCGAGATTGTAAGCACTTACCGAATCCTTATGACCCTGGGGCAAAGTATGCCACCAACTTTTAGTTGGTATGAGACAGATGATTGGGGGAATAGTATTGGTAATGGATTGACTCCAACACAAAATGCTGACATATTCAAGTGTATTCGTCAGTTTACCTCTGCTACCCTACGTTATTCAGCCAGGGATGATGAATATGATCGCACATACAAATCTTCAGGTGGCGAAAGAACTTTGTATGACCTTCTAGAAATGGCAGTGCAACATGCAAATAACCACTTACCTGTGTTAAAAAGGGCTGTAAGAGAATGGAAGAGACGTCAGAAAAAGTAATCTATTCAGGGGTCTGGCGCGGTGAACCTTTGCCAGATAAGGAGTTTGAGAGAAGATTCGTTTGGCTAGCGACCCATCTTGACAATTCCTTTGGATCGCAGAAGAAGCGAGCAACCTGCCCTTGGGCTGTGCAAGCTATTAGTAGCGGGCGATTCTATGTTGGGGACGCGAGGCATTTCGGCATTGATATTCGCAGCACCAGTAGAATTGTTGAAGATATGGTAATTGAGTATCAGCGATACGGTTCTTTTTCACCACCGGAAAAGCATCCCTCTACCCTCACGGTCCTACTACCTGACGATTTAAGTGGAGAGGTCATTATAACTGTGTTGGAGACATATAGACCTAAACTGACACCTATTGGCATTATGTTAGGTGCTTTAGATCCGGTTAATGAACTCCGTTCTCTTACAGGTGGTACTGGTTACCCGTACCAAGCTCCCTGGAATTTTTTTACAGTGCGCTGGATGGTTCCGGGGGACCATATTTTCCTAAACTTAAACCCAGCCTATAAAGAAGTGTACGTCGGGTTTTTTGGCTTCTGGCCGGAAAATACTTAAACCTTCAGGAGGAAAAATGGTTTTTTGCGTCTCCCTGCAAAATGAAATAAGCGTTGACTTAGGTGGGGGCAAAGCAAATGCTCTTAGCAAAATGATTCAGATCAGCCTTCCTGTACCTACAGGTTTTTGTGTTACTACAGAGGCTTACCGGGCACATATAGCCCAGTTGAATGTAAATTTCGAAGATGATGAGGCCGTACATAAGGCGATTCTGAATGCACCCATCTTACCTGAATTCGAGGGGGCTTTTAGACATCTGTGGGATGAATGTGAGTGGACAAATACCCAACCAATTGTGGCAGTGCGCTCTTCAGCTACAGCGGAGGATTTAGACACGGCTTCATTTGCTGGTCAATATGAAAGCTATCTAAGCATTGACAGCATTGTTGAGGCTCTGGAAAAAGTGAAAAGATGTTGGGCCTCTGCCTGGTCATATCACGCACGCGCTTACGCTAAAAAACAGAATTTGTCTGGGAGCATTGAGATGGCGGTGGTAGTTCAGGAAATGGTGTTAGCAGACATTGCAGGCGTTGCCTTCAGTGCAGAACCTATTGCAGGTGACCGCACCGTAATATATATGGAAGGTGTATCTGGTTTAGGTGATCTACTCGTATCAGGGCAAAAGACACCTGACTTAAAGGCCTGGATCGGCCATAATGGCCACGTACTCCGCACAGATGTACTCTCAGCCGAACTACCATCAGTATTACTGGAGTCCTTAACTGACCTGTGTACACTGATTATAAAAATAGAGCAGTTATTTGGTTCACCGCAGGATATAGAATGGGTATGGATAGCAAAAGATGGTTTTTCGATTATCCAAGCACGGCCAATTGTAAACCTTCCTCCTCTGTTAGAGCAAAACGAGCCTCACCCGTGGATGTTGCCCGGAATTCCGAAAGGTGGTTGGACTGATAACCAGCATTTTGTTTTTGACTTTTGGGATGAGTATAACGCCAAATATATCCTTCCATTAGACTGGGATTTGTATGACAGAGCTGCTTGGGAAGCTAATCTTAGAATGTTCGATTACTTGAATGGCGTTCCTCATGTTGAAAATATTGTTGTAATGTTAGATGGGGTCGTTATTGGTCTCGATCCAGCGGGGCGACAGCAAAATGAATCCGAGACAACCCGCGTAAAGATGGAACCCATCGACAATTGGGAAGCAACAATGCAATACTGGGAACACTCGGTAGCAAGTTTACTCTCAGAGGCAAATAAGTTACCCGCAATTGATACTAATATACTAATATCACTGATAGAAAGAACGGCTTCAACTTTTGAAGCAGCCTTTTGTTCACGCATGACTAGTATGGGGCA
>JAGVTM010000627.1 GCA_019136785.1 Chloroflexota bacterium
ATGACGCAGGCTGAATTGGTGCAAAACCTGGGCACGATTGCCCAGTCGGGGGCGCGAGAGTTCCTGCAAAGCGTCAAGAGCCGCAATGGGGATACATCCCAATTGTCTGACGTGATTGGTCAGTTTGGCGTTGGTTTCTACTCGGTCTTCATGGTAGCCGATGAAGTGCGCGTGGTGTCGCGCAGCTACCAGCCCGATGCGGCGGCGGCAGCCTGGGTGTCGCGTGGGGGAGAAGATTTCGAGGTGATGCCGGCATCTAAGGACACGCGCGGCACCGAAATCCACATCACTCTCAAAGCTGACGCTGCCGACTTTGCCGATTCCTGGACGCTGAAGCAAATCGTCAAAAAGCATTCTGACTTTGTCAGCTATCCCATTTACGTGGCTGGCGAACAGGCCAATCAACGGGAGTCTCTCTGGCGCAAAAACCCCAGCGCCGTGTCGCCGGAAGAATACGACAAATTTTACCAGCAATTTGCCCTGGATTTTACCGATCCGTTGGTCGCCGTCCACCTCACCGCCGATGCGCCCGTCAACGTGCGCGCCCTCCTCTTTATTCCCGCCCAACGCGAGCGCCACGTCTTCTCCTTACGCAAGGAGCCGGGCGTCAAGCTCTACTCGCGCAACGTGCTCATTCAGGAGTATTGCACTGACCTGCTGCCCAAATGGCTGGATTTTGTAGATGGTGTGGTGGACTCTGAAGATTTGCCCCTGAATGTCAGCCGCGAAACAGTGCAAAACAACCGGCTGATGATGCATCTAGGCAAAACTTTGCGCAGCCGCGTCCTGCGCGAACTGCGCCACCTGTCTAATAAGGACGAAGAGAAGTATGAAACATTCTGGCTGGAGTATGGCCGCCTGCTAAAAGAAGGTCTGGCGCTGGATCCCGAAGCCAAAGAAGACCTGGTTCCTTTCCTGCGTTTCCACTCTTCCAAGTCGGCGCAGCGGCTGACCTCGCTGGATGCTTACGTGGCGGCAATGCCTGAGACGCAGTCCGAAATCTACTACGTCATGGGCGACAGTCATGCTTCCGTGGCCCGCAGCCCCCACCTGGACCCGTTCAAAGCGCGCGACCTGGAGGTGTTGTACTGGGTTGACCCGCTGGACGCTTTCCTGACCCCTGTCTTGACTGAGTATAAGGGCAAGAAGCTGAAAAATGTGGACGACGCGGGTCTGGAGCTGCCGGAAATGCCGGCAGAAACAGAAGAAGAACCTGTCGCCTCCCCCCTGGCGGAAGCAGATTTTAACCGTTTTGTGGGCCGCTGCGTCACCACTTTAGGGAATCGCGTGGTAGAGGTACGGCCCTCTAAACTGCTCAAGGACAGCCCGGTGCGCCTGGTCTCGCCAGAGGATGCGCCCGACCGTGAAATGCAGCGCATCAGACGGTTCACCGATAAGAATTACGAAGTCCCACGCCGCATTTTGGAGGTGAACCGCCAGCATCCCATTGTCGCTAATCTGGCTCACCTGCTGGTTCAAACGCCTGACGCCGAAATCATCAACTTGACGATTGAACAATTGTATGAAAGCGCCCTGGTGCAAGAAGGCTTGCACCCCAACCCGGTGGAAATGCTGCCCCGCATTCAAAAGCTGCTAGAACTGGCGACAGGCGCCAGCAACGGCGGATAAGGAATACTGAGACGGTTTGGCAATCCCGCCGGCGAACGCCATCCCAACAGGAAGCGGCGCTCAGGACAATGCGCCGCTTCCTGAGCGCCGCTTCATTCACCCATTTACCCAATCATTCCGTAAAGTCTATTCGGCAGCATCCTGGCTCAATACGGCGTCCAACAAAGCGCGCCCCACTTGCTGCGCCTGGGCCACATCCTGAGTTTCTTCGATAATCACCACCAGCGCCATTTGTGGGTCATTTGCCGGCGACAGCGCCAGATACCAGCCATTAGCGCTGCCGCCTGGGCCGGAGAGAGCCAACACGGCGTGCTCAATGATGTTTTCATGGCGGGGCAGCGCGGCTAGAATGGCTGCGGCAATATGCTGCGGCACAACTTGCCGCGACTCGCTCAATTTCGTGTAGGTCTGCCAGACGCCGTTGGCAGCGGGGCGGAAGCCGCCAGTGTCCGCCGTAATTGCTGCTACCAGCCTCGGCTGGTTCAGGATGCCCTGATTGCCCAGCGCCATCCAGGCCACGCCCACTTGCAGCGGCGTCACGGTCAGATTTTCCTGCCCCAAGATGCTCAGGCGCATATCAACCGGTGGGTTGGATAGTGGCGTCTCCACCACCAGCGGCAGTTCTGGGGCGCTGGTCAGACCAAAGTCAATGAAGATTTGCTGCAAATCCGCCGCCTGTAAGACGTTCAGCACGGTTAGCATAGGCGCCGGGCAGGCGTACCGCAGCGCATCCGCCAGCCGCATCGTTTCTGCCGGTTCGCCAACGCAGGTCAACACATTGCCCAATATTTCCACCGCCGCAGCACCATCGCTCACGATGTTGTCCAGACTTAAACGACCCGTAGCCGCGGCGCCTGCCAGGATGAACGGCTGCAGCGCCAGCCCCGGCTGGTACTGCCCCTGAGTGGCCCGATTTAGCAGCGGCGCATTTTCGTCAGCCGCCAGACTCTCAAATTCGCTGTCTAGTTGGTTGGGGTCATAGGTAGGATGGCTGACCATAACGCGAATGGCGGAATCTGATAGGGTAAACAAGAGCACAGCCCCCCGCTGTTCCCCTAGAAGGGCGTGGGCAGTTTGCTGCCAGGCGGCGTCTAAGGTCAGGCGTACATCCCTGCCCACCTGAGGCGTATGCAGCAGGCTGCGCTGTAGCTGGATATGCCAGTCCTCTGTTTCACCGCGCAAATCGGCATCCAGCCCCTCTTCGATACCTGCCGTACCATGACGTAAGCTGTAATACCCCACCGCTGGCGCGGCAGCCGCATAGGGGTAATGCCGTTCCAGTAGACCGGGCGCGCCTGTGGTTTCAGCCAGGGTTCGATCCAGGCTGTCCAGGATGCGGCCCCGCTGTATGCGTAGCTCCGCTTCTACCAGGCGCGGGTTGTCAGGGCGGCTGAGAATGTCTTGCGCCCGGATGGTGCTCCAATACACCAGGGATAAGCCAATGCCGGCAAACGCCAGCAGAATAGCGAGGTTCAGGCGGCGCAGCCGCTGTCGCTGCGCTTTCATTGGCGGCGCACCAGAGCAGCGTGTTGATCCCGTTCTGCTGACAGGTACAAGAGCAAACCAACCATGATGCTGCTGACCAGCAAGGAGCTGCCGCCGTAACTGACAAATGGCAGCGTCACGCCTGTGAGGGGCAGCAACTTAGTGACGCCAGCCATAATCAGGAAAGCCTGGATGCTAAACAACAGGGAGATGCCCACGCTCAAATAGAAGTGAAATGGTCGCCGCGCCCGCATGGCAATGTGCACGCCGCGATGTACCAGCAGCAGAAAGCAGGCCACTGCGCCCAGGCTGCCTACCAGCCCCCATTCCTCCCCGATTGCCGCAAAAGCAAAGTCCGAGTGGACTACAGGGATATAGTTGGGGAATCCCTGTCCCACTCCTGTGCCGGCAGCGCCGCCGGCAGCCAGTGCGTACAGCGACTGCACAATTTGAAAGGCGCGCCCATCAGCATCGGGCCACGGGTTCCACCAGGCATCCACGCGCAGAGCCACCACGTCAAAAGCGAAATAAGCGGCAGTGCCGGCAATCAATAGCAGCCCCAACCCAATCCACAGGTAACGGCTTTCCGCCGACGCCAGATACAGCAGCAGCAAAAACACGAGAAAGAAAAGCGTGGCTGCGCCCAGGTCTCGCTGCCACACCAACAAGACCATGCAGAACCCCCACATCAACAGCAGCGGCGCCAGATAGGGCAGCGCCTTGAACAGGCCATGCCCCGCTTGCAGCAGCGGTTCCCGCTCTGCGAAGTAACTGCCCAGAAAGATGACCAACAGCAGTTTCAGCATTTCTGATGGCTGAAAAAACACCTGACCCACCAGCGGCACCCTCAGCCATAAAGTGGCGCCAAATCCCGAAGGGTTGACGCCAAACAAGAGCGTGGCCGCCAGCAGCAGCAGGCCAAACGTCAGCCAGGTATAGCGGTAGCGACGCAAGAAGCGCAGGTTAGGCGGCAGAATCGCCGTAGCCAGCATGGCTGCCAGTCCCAACGCCAGCCACAGCACTTGTCGCGCCAGGAAATTGGGCGCCAGGCGATCTAACAGCACCAGGCCCCATCCCATTAGCAGCCCAACTAGCGGCAGCAGCGCCGGATCGTGTGTGGGCTTATAGCGATTAAGCAGCCAATGACAGCCGGTTAACAACGCTGCCCACACCAGCGGCGCCCATAGATGCGCCCATTCCACCTGCTGCCCTTGCGCCAGGCTTAATGCCAGGGCATTGGTAAAAACAAATGCCGCTGCCAGCAGCAGCAGCCAGCGCTGCCGTACTCGCTGTCCTACTAAAAGCC
>JAGVTM010000305.1 GCA_019136785.1 Chloroflexota bacterium
CCCCTTCGACAGGCGCAAAGTTTGCCGAAGGAAGGGAATAATCAGGATTTCGCAGATCGCGCAAATTTGCTGTGTGAGCGGTTTCAGCACGGGCCTTCGATAAGCTCAGTGCGTCGAAGCAAGGAATGAAAATAGTGCGCCGTTGTAGCCTGATTTTCCAAAATCGGGTGGGCAATTTTGGAAAATCGCCCTACTATTTTCGAAGGAGTTACAATGCTGCGGGTAATTGGCGCCGGTTTTGGCCGGACAGGAACAACGTCACTGAAAATGGCCCTGGAGGACCTGGGCTTTAGCAAATGCTACCACATGCGCGAGATGATTGCGCACCCTTCCCACCCACGGATATGGCTGGATGCGTATGCCGGCAAACCCGCCAACTGGGATAAAATCTTTGATGGCTACCAGGCAATTTTAGACTGGCCCGGCGCGTATTTTTACAAAGAACTGATGGCGGCTTATCCGCAGGCTAAAGTAATTCTCAGCGTGCGCGATCCGGAGCGGTGGTATGAAAGCATGTTGAATACGATCCACACCGAAAGTGAAGGCGTGCCGCGCTGGACGTTGTGGCTGCTGCCGCCGGTGCGCCGGATGTTCCAGGTGTTGGATCAAGTGGTGTGGCAGGGGGTGTTCCAGGGGCGTTTCCTGGATCGGGCGTATGCTTTGCAGGTTTTTGCGGATAATGTGGCGGAAGTGCAGCGGGTCGTGCCGGCAGACCGCCTGCTGGTGTACGACGTAAAAGAAGGCTGGGAACCTTTGTGCCGCTTCCTGGGCGTGCCCGTGCCCGACCAGCCATTTCCCCGTTCCAACGACGCCGCGGAACGTAAAGGGTTACTGCGCCGCCGGCGAGCCATCGCCGTGGGCGCTTTTGTGGTGGAAGTGCTGCTCATGAGCGGCATCATAGCCCTGCTCCTCAGGTTGTTGGGAAGATTATAGCTTATTGAGGTTGCATCAGTTTCCAGGCTGGCGCAACCTGCCCTACGACCCCCTTTATTCTTACATTCTTACTCAGTGACAGATTAAGGCCGACGACGGTGAAGATGATTTCCGGCGGTGGGCGCCGCCCCGGGGGCGGCGCGCCTGCTGCGCCGCTCTGAGCGGCTGGCGACAACACGCGCCTTTGTTTCTCAAACCCTGTCAGGAGTTGCGCCGTTGAGAGACTGGCGCAGTCTTGTTGGACTTTGAAAAATTGTCTGGGAAATGCGTAACTCCTACCCTATGAGTGCCGGCATGTTTGATCTTTCTTTCTTGATGACGCTTGTCCTGATCTTTTTGGTGACCATGGTTGGCGGCTGGCTGCATACGCGGCGCAAAGACCCGTGCCTGTCTGACTTTGAGGATTTCCACGTCACCCTGGAAATGAAAAACAACAAGATCGTTTGGGGCACGATGCAGTTGGCTCCTACGGGTCTGGAATTGATTTATCGCGGAGCCGTGCAAGACGAAGCCCACCTGGAATCCAGTTACGTGTTGTATGCGGAGGAGTATGCCGGCATTCAAGCCATCTACCGCTACGCCGACATGCTCAGCGGGGAAAGAAAAAAGCTGCGCGACCGAGACATCGAGCGCTCCTTTCACCCAGGGCCCCTGCGATTCCTGGCGCGCCAACTGCGCAACCTGATCCGCACCGCTACCGAGGCGCTCAATGAAGCGCTGAGCCTGATTATTGGTCGCGTGCGCCAGCCGGCTGGTCGCTACATTTCTGACACAAGCGAAAGCTATTTGAAAAAGCTGGGCAGCAACATTATTGGGCACGTGGGCGGCGCTTACGATCCCTTGCTGGAGCGGTTCATTGGGCGCAAAGTTGTCATTGAAATTGTGGAGGATGGTCAGGTACACGAACACGTGGGTATCTTCAAGAACTACTCCGCCGACTTCCTGGAAATTCTGGACGTTTTTTTCCCCAACAAAGAAACCATGTCTATTGGCGTTGAAGGGGTGGCTCACGTCTCCGACATTGAAGCGACCTTGCAAGCTGGCCTTTTGACCATTGAGAACCGTTCCACCCAGCCTGTTTTGGTGGAGTCGCTGCACGCCGGCGAAGAGGTGCAGATGCTTAACGTGGTCGTAGACACAGGCGAGAAAGTGGTGGTGCACCCGGAACAAAGTGTGAACACGGCGCGCGTGCACCTGCGCGTGGTGCGCGAACTAGACATGCTGGTGCCGCGCGCGCACTGCTCCATTCGCCACCGGGCGGAAAATTTCCAGCAAGAGGGGCTGCAAGACCTTATCTTTGACCTGGGGGTGGCGCTGGCGGATGAAGACGAAAGAATACTCATCCGCGAACAGCGGCTGCGTGATCGCCTGCGCGATTACCCCAAAGACGCGCTGGCTGCCGCCAACCTGGGCGGGCTGCTAATCCAGAGGCAGGCTTACGAAGAAGCCATGACCTGGCTGAAGTTGGCTTTGAGTATGCAATCATCCCTGCCAGACAATGGACGACGCGCCCGTATGCAACTGCGCGAACTGCGGCGGCGTCTGGCGCAAATGAAAAGCCCGGCAGCCTCATTGAATGGGGCTGCCAATGGCGTCGGCGGTGACGTAGAGACGTTGCAATACAACGTCTCTACTATAACCGATGGCCTGGAGCCGGAAGAAGAGGGAGTAAAAGAAGTCACCGTTCAACAGGAAGTGTAGTGAATGATGTCACCTATCCGCTAACTGATGATTTCGCCTGGCAGGTGTTGGAGGCGCTGGGGCAGGGCGTCACCATAGTAGATGCCCACAACCGATTTGAGTACGCTAACCCGGCCTATTTGCGCATGATTGGCATGTCGCTGGCGCAGTTGCGAGGAATGACGCCCTTTGACTTCGCCCCGCCGGATGACGTTCCCAGGTTGGAGCAGGTGCGCCGCCTGCGGCGGGAGGGCCATCCGTCTACCTACGAAGCGCGGCTGCGGCGGCCAGACGGCTCTGTTTTGCATACGCTGATCACGGGCGTGCCCCGCTATCAGGATGGCGCGTTTGCCGGCTCTTTTGCCATCATTACCGACCTGACGGCGCAGAAACAAACGGAACAGGCGCTGCGCGACAGCGAGGCCCGCTATCGCCGCCTGGTGGAGTTGTCGCCTGACCCGATTGCGGTGCTGGTGGAGGGGGAACTGCACTTTGCCAATGCAGCCGCGGCGACTTTGTTGGGGGCAGTTGCACCTGAGGCGCTGGTGGGAAAGCAGGCAAACGAGCTGGCCCCCACAGAGGACCCGGTAGAAATAGGCTTGCGGCTGCAGGCAGCTTACCAGACGGGTAAGATGCCGCTGACGCAGGTGACGTTGAGGGCGCTGGATGGGACAGCCAGACAGGTAGAAGTGACAGCCAGCGCTATTCCGTATGCCGGCAAAACCGCGCTGCAATTTGTGGCCCGCGACATCACCGAGCGGCTGCAGGCGCAAGAAGCCTACCAGACGCTGGTGGACAACTCCTTACAAGGTCTGGTCATCATTCAAGATTTGCGCATCGTTTTTGCCAATGAACAGACGACGCAGTTGAGCGGCTACAGCGTAGCGGAACTGCTGGCTATGCCCACTGGCGGCTTCCTGGAGCGCGTCTATGAGGCGGATCGCCAGGCGGTGCAGGCTTATTTGCAGGGCCATTTGTGGGACGAGCCTGTGCCCACGCGCATGGAACTGCGCATCCTGCGCCCAGACGACGCCACCGCCTGGGTGGAGGTACACACACGACGCATTAACTACCGCAACCGCGCGGCGGTGCAGGTGGCGTTTGTAGATATTTCCGAACGGAAACAGGCGGAAATGGCGGAGCAGGAGCAGCAGGCGCTGATGGCGGCGCTGCGGGATACGGCGGCAGCATTGAACAGCACGCTGGAACTGGATGACATTTTTGACCGTATTCTGGCGAACGTGGGGCGGGTGGCGCCGCATACGGGGGCGGTGATTATGCTGGCAGATGCCGGCATTGGGCGGGTTGTGCGCATTGCCGGCGCGTTCACCAGCTTTCCCGACGCCCACCTGGTGCTACAACTGCGCATGGGGATTGCCCAGTCGCGCTTGCTGTCTCACATGAATAGCACGCAGCAGCCGCTGTTGATTGCCGCCACCGCGGGCCACCCGATGTGGCGCGAACGTCCTGGGCTGGAATGGGTGCGCTCCTACGCAGGCGCGCCGATATGCGTGCAACAGCAGACGATTGGCTTCCTGCACCTGCTCAGCGACGAACCGCACTTTTTCACGCTGGCTTATGCTGAACGCCTGCAGGCATTTGCCGACCACGTAGGCGTGGCCCTGCGCAACGCCCGTCTCTTTGACGAAATTCGGCAGCGCAACCGCCGCCTGGCTCTGATTAACCAGCTTTCCATGACCATGAATGTGCGCCTGGAACTGGGGGATGTGCTGCAAAGCGCCGTAGATGGTCTGGCGCAGGTGGTTGAAGGTGTAGAGATTGGCGTGGCCCTTTTTGACGAG
>JAGVTM010000466.1 GCA_019136785.1 Chloroflexota bacterium
ACCTGTTTGAGCTGGCTGCCGCTGCCGGCACGCGCATCACCTCCGTAGATATTCAGGAGCCAAACCTGGAAACAGTGTTTTTGCACCTCACCGGTCGCGCATTGAGGGACTGAGATGAAACTGTTCGACGTAGCCTTCAAGGAAATGCGCCAATCCTTTCGCAGCCTGACGGGCATCATGTTCATGTTCGTCGTGCCCATTCTGGTCACGCTCCTCTTTTCCTTCTTGTTTGGCGGCGCCGGCGAGGGCGACAGTTTCACCTTGCCGCAAACGTCGCTGCTGTTGGTGAACCTGGATGAAGGGGAACTGCCGGACAGCGCCAGTTTTGGCGGCAACATGACGGGCAATCAAGCGTTCAATTTTTCGCCAGTCGCCAGCATGGGGGAACTGCTGGTACAGATTCTGCAAGGGGACGCTTTTGCCGATTTATTGACGGTATCTGTTGCCGCGGATGCCGCCGCCGCTCGTCTGGCAGTGGACAACCAGGAAGTGAACGTGGCCCTCATCATCCCCGCCAACTTCACCGACGCCCTGCTGCTGCCAGAAGACACAGCCGTCATAGAACTGTATCACGACCCCGGGCTTACCCTGGGCCCGGCTATTGTTGGTTCCCTGATCAACCAGTTCGCCGACAACTTCTCCGCCCCCAAAATCGGCGCCAGCGTGGCGCTGGCGCAATTAGCCGAAACAGGCGTCGCCATTGATGAAGGGCTGGCGCAGACAGTGATCGCGGAGATGACAGCTGCCGCGCTGGCGCAGGCGCAGGCAGGCGCGCCCGCGGTCGTAGTGCAGCCGCCGTCCGGAATCACCCGCGAAGGGAATCTGCTCTCCCAACTGCTGGGGCAAATCCTGGGCGGCATGATGATCTTCTTCGCCTTTTTCACGGGCGCGGGCACGCTGCAAACGATTCTGGTGGAAGAGGAAAAAGGTACGCTGCCTCGCCTCTTCACCACGCCCACCCCCATTCCCGCCATTCTGGGAGGCAAGGCGCTGGGCACGCTCATTACCCTGACGGTACAGGTGACGGTGTTGCTGGTTTTTGGCCGGCTGGTCTTTGGCATTCAGTGGGGCGGCTGGCTGCCTGTGGTGCTGGCGGCTGCCGGCATTATCCTCACCGCCACCGCCACAGGGCTGCTGCTGGCTTCATTGGTCGCCAGCACCCGCCAGAGCGGCGTCATTTACGGCGGCGTCCTCACCCTGACAGGCATGTTGGGCATGGTGACCATTTTCACGGGTGGGCAATCCTCCCCAGCCATCAAAACGGTCACACTCCTGGTTCCCCAGGGATGGACCGTGCAAGCCTTACAGACCGCCTTGAATGGTGGCGGCGCCGTTGATCTGCTGCCCACCTGGGGCGGCTTACTGGCGTGGATTGCCGTCTTTACCGCCGTGGCTCTTTTCCGCCTGCAGCGCCGCTTCGCCTGACGCCCAAAACAGTCTCACGCGGAGACGCCGTAGGGCGGGTTGGTAACCCGCCCATCCTCCGAAAACAGATTTACGCGGAGACGCGGAGGGCGCAGAGCAAATACCGCACAAAAATCTGCGTCATGGTTCGGCTGCGCTTACCACAAGTCTGCGACAATCCTGATTATTTCCTTCGCAAACAGTCCCACGCGGAGACGCGGCGGACGCGGAGAAAAAATTCGTGTAATTCGTGGCTAAAAATCCTCTGCGCCACGACTCCTCCAAGGACAAAACTATGCGCGTATTAGATCTAGCCTTCAAAGATATACGCCAGATACTACGAGATAAGCAGTCAGCTTTCTTCCTGCTAATTATGCCCATCGTTTTCACCCTGCTGTTTGGCTTTGCCTTTGGCGGGTTCGACAGCGGCGACGATGACGCCGATCCGCGCCTGCCTGTGGGTTTTCTGAATCAGGATGCCGGCATCACCGCCCAACGCTTTATGGGTTTGCTGGAACAGTCTGACGTGCTGCGGCTGGTAACGCCCGTTGCTGACGCGGACGCCCTGGGGCAGCAGGTGGCTGAGGGCGATCTGGCGGCTGCCGTGATAGTGCCGGCAGATTTCGGCGCGCAAATGGAAGCAAACACGCCCGTGCCCGTGACTCTCATCATGGACCCTACCGCCGCCACGGCCTTTACCATCCAGGGCGAACTGGAAACCGCCATCAGCCGCCTCGCCAGCGCCCTGCAAACCGCCCGCATCAGCGCCGACACGGCTGTGGCGCAAGGACAACTTGCCAGTGAGGAGGAGCAACGCGCCTATTTTGCCGACGCCCTGACCCGCGCCGTGACTGCCTGGCAATCTCCGCCCGTGCAGGTGCGCGCCAGCAGCACAGGCGCAGCCGCGCAGACCGATTCCACCGCTGTCTACAGCGACAACGCCTTTGCCCATTCTTCCCCTGGCATGATGGCCCAATTCGCCCTGGCTGGCTTGATCACCGCGTCCCAGGTGTTGGTGCTGGAACGCAAAAGCGGCGCCATGCGCCGCCTGCTCACCACCAATATGTCCCGCGCCAGCATTCTCGTCGGGCACTATCTGGCGATGTTCATCATGATCATTGCCCAACTGCTCATCATGATTCTCTTCGGCCAACTGCTGCTGCAGCTGCCTTACTTTCAAGAGCCGGCAGCGACGCTGCTGTTGGTCATTGCCAGCGCCTTTTTTGCCGCCAGCATGGGCTTGCTCATTGGCGCCCTGGCCAAAAGTGAAGAGCAGGCTGTCGTTTACTCCCTGGTACCCATGTTTATCCTGGCGGGCTTAGGCGGCGCCTGGATGCCCCTGGAGTTCACGCCCCTATCCGTGCAGCGAATTGCTTACCTGACGCCCATTGCCTGGATAATGGACGGTTTCAAGGACATCATCGTGCGCGGCTTAGGGTTGGAATCGGTGTTGACGGCAACCGCCGTTTTGCTCCTATACGCCGTCATTCTCTGGCTATTGGCTGCCTGGCGTTTTCGCTTTGAGTAATACGTTACGAAACAGGACGCTGATAACGCTGACAGGGCGCTGATTTGCCTGATTTTTGGATTTCATCTGCGGTTATCTGCGGGCCATCCGCGTCATCTCCGTGCTATTCAATCCGCTATTCAAACCGCAGCGCGTCAATGGGATGCAGCGCCGCTGCCCGCGACGCCGGGTAGATGCCGAAGAACAGTCCCACTACGACAGAAAAGCCGACAGCCATGATGATGGAGGCAGCCGTGACGGACGTATCCAGGTCGGGAACCAGCAAGTGAATGCCCGTAGAGCCTAAGAAGCCTAACCCAATGCCGAACAACCCGCCCAATATCGAAAGAACCACCGCTTCCGTCAAAAACTGCCCCAAAATGTCCCCATAACGCGCCCCCACCGCCTTGCGCAGTCCAATCTCGCGCGTGCGCTCAGTGACGGACACCAGCATAATATTCATGATGCCAATTCCCCCCACCAACAGGGAGATGCTGGCAATAGCCCCCAAGAACAACGTTAACACCCCCGTTACCTGGCTGAAGGCGCTCAGAAAATCCTGCTGCGTCAAGATTTGAAAATCATCCTCGCCGCGAAAGTCCAACTCGTGCGACTGTCGCAGCAAGTCTGCCGTATCCACTACCACATTGTCCACCCCAGGGCTGTCCAGCGCTTGAATCAAGATCAGGTCCAACAGGGGTTCTCCCGTGCGCTGGCTGCGGCGGTTTGCCAGCCGGTCTTGCACCGTCGTTAGCGGCGCAATAGACAGGTCGTCTTCGCTGCCAAACAGCCCGGCCCCCTTTGATTTGAGCAGCCCCACCACTTCAAACGTGATCCCGTTTACCTTCAGGCTCGTGCCCAATGGGTCTACGGTGCTGGGGTAGAGACTGTCCACCACATCTGCGCCCAGCACGATCACTCGTGACCGCGAGATATAATCGTTTTCATCAATCGCCCGCCCCCGTTCGATTTCGTAGCCGCGCATGGGCAGCAGCGAGGGGGTGCTGGCGCGTAGTTGGTTGGCGTAGATGCTGCCACCGTACTGCAAATCCACATTCACAAAAAGCACAGGCGCCACCGCCACCGCGTCGGGAACCAGTGCCGGGTCGCTCAACAGTTCCGCGTCCCGTACCGTCAGCGTAGATTCGGGGCGATCTGGGTCTTCACTGGGCAGCACAAACACCAGATTAGAGCCTAAGCCCACAAACTGGTCGGCTACAAAGCGCGTCACGCTGTCGCCAATAGACAGCAGCGTGATCACCGCCGCCACGCCAATCATAATGCCCAGCATCGTCAGCGCCGCCCGCAGCTTATTCGCTCCCAACGCCCGCATCGCAATGCGAATATTCTCCACAATCTTCATAAACCAACCTACCCTACTTCTTCCCTCTACCTTTTACCTTCTTCCTTCCCCCTCACTCATACCGCAGCGCTTCAATCGGGCTGAGCGAAGCCGCCCGCGTCGCCGGATAGATGCCGAAAAACAACCCGACG
>JAGVTM010000485.1 GCA_019136785.1 Chloroflexota bacterium
CAATGGGCATCAGGTTCGCCACTAATGTTTTGTGCCGACTGAACACGTATTCTTACTGCTTCATCATCAGAAGGAAGGCGTGCAGCATCCATGACACGCAACAGGATTATGGATGAATCCTCCCGCTTGTAATCAAAATCCTCTACCTTACTGTTTTGTTCAGGGTTAATCAGCGAAATAGGAATACGAGTAGCAATGAGAAAACTCAAGCTAGGGATGCCACCAACTTCGCGGCGATGATGATCATGGATCATAACTAAAGCGGTTTCATAACCCAAGGAATACACCTCCCCAACATACTGAGCCGGCTGAATAAGCGACAAGAATTTCCTCTTTGTAGCTGCGACCTCATTTGTTATATGCGATACCTCAAGTTGTTTACTAGCTATATCAAGTTGAGTTACGAAACCGCTCAAAATGTCACCTCCCATTAGATTTCTTCAATTTACCAAGCTAACAAACTACCACATTGTACGGCGGCGTTCCCGGTCGGTGGATAGGCGGCGTTTGAGTTGGGCGTAGACCTGGCGGGCCAGGTCGTCTATGTCAATGCCGGCATCCGCGTCCGCCGTACTGCCCGATTCCGCTGCCGGGGATTCGGCGGTGGGCGGTTCGTCCGCAGCGGCTAACTGCGGCGCGGGCGGGGCGACCGTTTCTACCGTGCGCATGATGGCTGGCGGCGGGGCAGCAAATGGCGACGGCGGCGTTTCGCCAATCAATGTCCAGAGGTCTGCCGGCAGCGGCCCAATTTCAGTCGGGACGGGCGCAGCGGCAGGCATCGGTCTGGCTAGCGGCGCAGCGGGCTGGCGGGAAATGACCGGACGGGGACGGCGCGGCGTAACCAATTCAATGCGCGAGTGCGTGGGCTGCGCCGCTTCCACCCGCCCCAAAATCGCCTCGACCTGGGCGTCGGTGGCGTCCCGCTCGCGGGCGGGGGCAGCCAATGGCGGCGGCAAAACCGGGGACGCCGTTTCGGGTCGCCGCTGCACGGGCCAGACCGCTTGCAGCGGCGCGGCGGGCTTCTCATCGGAAATCGCCGATTCAGCCGCCAGAGCGCGCTGCACAGCGGGCGTACTCTGTCCGCCTACGCCCGACGCACTGCCGCCTACGTTAAGGCTGCCGCCTACGGTTGTGGCCCCGCTGAAAGCCGCGCTGCCGCCCACGCTCAGATTGCCCCCCACGCTGGTCAGTCCCGTGCTGGAAAGCGCGCCGCCTACCTGCGCGCTGCCGCTAACCGCCATCGCTCCGCTCGTCGTCAGGCTGCCGCCCGACTGGAGATCGCCAGCTACCGTCGTAGCCCCGCCGCCAAAGCTCAGGGCTGTGCCGCTGACGCTGCCGGCAATATCCGCCGAACCGCCAACCACAAAACTACCCGTTTCCACGTTTCCGCCAATCGAGGTAACTGCGCCGCGGGTAAGCGCCGCGCCGCCGGCCTGTAAATTTCCGCCAGCTACCAGGGAACCGCTCGCCGCCACAGCCTCGCCCGCCGCAACATCGCCGCCCACAGTGTTGATGCCGCTGATCGCCGCCGCGCCGCCGGCCTGTACACTCCCGCCAACGACCGTTATGCCAGTAGCGCTGACGTCGCTGCCGGCATTTACCGCCCCCCCTACTGTCGTCGTGCCGCCCAACTTTGCCGCCGCGCCCGCCGCCACGTCGCCGCCCACGTTTGTTGCCACCACAGAGGCAATGGAGCCGCCTACATTGATGCTGCCGCCAACATCTAGAGCGCCAGCGCTGCTGAGAGAGCCGTCCACTTGCAAATCGCCAGCCACCGTAACACTGCCGCCTATGAAATCGCCCGTCACTGCCATGCCGCCGCCCACGTTCGTGGCGCCCCCACTGCCAGGGTCGGGAGGCTGCCGCTGCGCCTGATCAGGCGGCGAGGCTGGTTCGCGGCTCAAAAAGCGCTGCACCCGTCGCACGGCGCGAGCTACTAACGAAGACGGGGGGAGCGCTTCTGTAGCAGCGGGCGCTTCTGTAGCAGCGGGCGCTGTTATAGCAGCGGGCGCTAAAAGCGACGTTTCTATTTGCGGCAAATCAACTGTTGCCGCAGGCGCAGCCATTACAGCGGGAATATCTGTCGCCGCAGATACATCTGTTACAGCCGGCGTATCTCTCACAGCAGGCGCACCCGCCATAGCAGGCATATCGTCTCGCAGCCCAATCGGAACGGCAGCCGGCGGCTCGCCGCCCATTTCTTCCTGTCGTTTGCGCGCCTCGTGCTTACGCATGATGGTTTGCAGCCGCTGCCAGTTCCCGTCATCTGCTTTCTGATCGGCAGCGCCTGGCGGCGGCGCGGCGGCTGGTTGCCGCGCAACTGCTGGCGGCGCAACCAACTGTGGCGCGGCAGGCGGCGATGCAAATGGTTCTGGCGCGGCGGCTGGAGCCGGCGGCAATGCCCATGCCGGCAGCGGCGCAGCAAAAGGCGTCCAACCAGCAGCAGCCGCACCCTGATCTACGATTGTGCCCAATGGCAGGTTGGGGGAGAGTTGCGGCAGCAGCCGCCCGGTCACGACAGCCGCCGGCGGCGGGGGCTGTGGTTGTGGCTCCAGGGCGCGCAGCAGTACAGGCATGGTCAAATGCCTTTGTACGTGTCGCCACAACGGGCTGCGCTGTTGGATTAACAC
Organism: Chloroflexota bacterium; assembly: GCA_019136785.1. GTDB lineage: Bacteria > Chloroflexota > Anaerolineae > Promineifilales > Promineifilaceae > JAGVTM01. The sequence continues at coordinate 2,631 of JAGVTM010000485.1, forward strand.
GTTATGCTTCCTCAACCGTGATTTCGCCGCAAGCCAACTCTAGCGTCTGGATAGCCACCGTATTGGCATCGGTCTTGAACTGGGGCGCAGTCCATTTCACGGGATAGGCGTCGGCAATGTGCCAGCTTAGCAGCGGCTCGTGCTTGACGTTGTACAGCTTGACGGTGATGGCGCGGCGGGTAAAGGTTTCGCTCATCGTTTCCAGGCACCATTGCAGCAGTTCACCGCTGCCAATGCCATTCTTCAGGGTGAGTTTAGCCGCTTTGCGCCGGCCGGGGAGTTGGGGCACGGTGGTGTTCAAGCCGCCGACCTTCACTTCCTGGATTTCCCACTCAATTGCCGGCAGCGTACACTCCGTAAATGCGCCCTGATTGATGCCATCAATCTGCACCACAAAGCGAAAAGCCTGGTTAATGGTGTCTCGCACCTGTTCATCCATGCTGGCAATCGCTCATTATCTCTGGCGGCGACGCGGTGGGCGCGGGACTGGCTGCCGCCAGCGCCGCCGCTCCTGCTCAAGCTGCAAATCCCGCAGCCAGAGGGCGTAGACGCGCTGCGCTACCTGGCGCACCAGTTCAGGCGTGATTTTGCTGGTGTCGGGGGGCGGGGTCGCGTCAGCCATCTTTTATTGCGCCAGCGGCGCCACCTGTAACTGAAACTGCGTGTGACACTGGGGACAGACAGCCCCCACCACCACCGGCGTCGGGCTGTTCAGACGCAGGTAAAGCTCCTGCAAATAAGCCAGGTCGGCGGCAAATAAGCGCTCAATGACCTGCGGCGTGATTGCCGGCAGGTCGCCCAACCGCAGCACCACCCGCGCCAGCAGCAGCACAGGCAAATACGCCTCATTCATTTGCACGCGGGGATCATGCAGCGGCTCTATTTCATCCAGCGCCGTCGCCAGCCGCATCCAACCCTGGCGGTGGATTTGCCCGGCTTCATCCACGAAACCGCGCGGCAAGGTAAACTCAAAAGTGGTCTGCATAGAGCAACAAGATAAGCAAACGTTCAGGTCTGCTTATCTCTCCTGATCAGTTGACACGGGCGATGTATTCGTGCGTGATGTGCAGCTCTTCGACGCTGATCTCGTTGCTGTCTGATTTCGGCTGTGGGCCGCTGACCTTAACGGGCCAGGCGCGCTCAAAGTTCCAGCGGGCCACTTCGTTGAGGGCCTGGTCGTACATGATGATGGAACCGTCACAGCGCGCGCCATCCACATCCCCATCTTCCACCTGTTTACGCCAGGTCCAGATGTCCATGTTGCTGGTGATGCCTCGTTTCAGCACCACATTTTCCCACTTCAAACGGCCAGGAATCTTCATCACCACTTCCTGCCCCGTTTCCGTGACAACTTTGTGCTCAATAATGTCGTGCTCGGAACCGATGCCAGAGCATTCGGTAAAGTAACCGGTGATCTTCCCGTTTTGCACATCCAGGGCCCAATGAAAGCCAACCAATGGGTCTTCACGTTCTGCCATTACGCTCTCTCCTACAAAGTATGAGGTATGAGGTATGAAGGTTGAACTTCATGCCTCGTATTTATGCTTCGGCGTTTGCGCCCGCCCATTGGCTGATGCGCAAGATGACAAATTCAGCCGGCTTCACCGGCGCCAGGCCAACTTCAATGATCAACTGGCCCAGGTCGCGGATTTCTGGCGGGTTCAGCTCTTCGTCGCATTTGACATAAAACGCCTGTTCGGGCGTGGTGCCAAACAAAGCGCCGCTGCGCCAGACCACGCGCAAATAAGAAGTGATGTCGCGCCGGACTTTAGCCC
>JAGVTM010000123.1 GCA_019136785.1 Chloroflexota bacterium
TATTTGTTTAGGAGTTCATTGACAATCATAAACAAACTGTTTACAATTCAGGCATGATTCGAAAGTTTGCAGATCGTGAAACATCACGATTCTATTCGACTGGACGATCGCGTCGTTTCCCACCCGACATCCATATACGCGCAGCTGTCCGGCTTACGCAACTGAACGCTGCTACACGGATTCAAGATTTGCGTTTGCCTCCCTCGAACCGGCTTGAAGCACTCAGTCACGACCGCAACGGACAATGGAGTATTCGAATCAATGACCAATGGCGCGTCTGTTTTCGATTTGAAGATGGCGATGCTTTTGATGTAGAGATAGTTGACTACCACTAGACCGAGGTATCCATGATAGACAATGGTCTGCCACCGATTCATCCTGGCGAGTTTTTGGCTGAGATCCTGGAAGAGTTGGCGATCTCTCAGGCGCAGTTTGCGCGCGCCATAGACGTCTCACCGATGCGGGTTTCACACATCATCAACCATTCACGACCGGTGACTGCGGAGTTGGCCCTGCGCTTTGGGCGAGCGTTTGGTCAATCTCCGCAATACTGGCTCAATCTGCAAGCTGCATACGACCTGAAACAAGCAGAGATCGCTATGGGAGAGCAACTGTCGGCAGTCACGGAATTGGTGACAGCGTGACGTCACCCATGACTGTCCATCGCAGCATCTCAGTTTATTGGGATGGTCTCATCCCAAAAAGCCAAGACAAGAGTCAGGCACACCGAGTATTTTGAGTCGGGGCATTAACCGAAAGGTTGATGACGCATTGAAGGCTGCTGGGTTCCGCCGCCCAACAACACATCCAGCCGACCGAGTCCTCTGCAATGCCAGTTTGTACGCGATTATGGGCGGCTGATGTGAGCGTTAGCCCGCCTATTTCAACGGATGACGATTGCTTAAGTTGAGAATACAAGGCCCGAATCCGCGTAATCCAATGAAAATAATCGAGATCAGCCGGCTGATCTTGCGTCGCCAGTTGCTAAACGAGTTCGACAGCTTATGGGCGCTTTACTCTGATCTGGACGCGAGGCGATTTATTCCGGATGCTCCCCGCACTGATGAAGAAGCCAGGGAAGAACTGGAATGGTTCATGAATAGGGATAAAAATGGGTGTGTACAGGAGTTTAATTGTCTGGATAGCGGCTGTTGTGGTTATTCTGGGGGTTTTCCTCGGCTTTGTGGCCGGCGGCTGGCCCGGCGAGCCGGATAGCTGCCTTACGCCCACCGCAGACGCGGACAACACCTGCTACTGTGAAGAATTCGACCGCGCAGATGTGCTGGCGGGTGAGCCTGGCGTGCGTCAGGAAGTCAACACCTGGGTTAACCTCTACGCCATTGCCACTTCCTTCACCGTGGCTTTCGTCCTCTTCCTGGATCGTCAGGCGCTCGGCGACCGCTCTGCGCCCAACCTGATGAAATCAAACGACTGGACGCCAGACCTGTACGTTTTTGCCGTACTATTTCTGGGACTGGGCAGCATGTGGTTCCATGCCTCGCTCAAGCAGTGGGGCGGCATCCTGGATGGAACCTCCATGTACGCCTACGCGGCGTTCCTGGTTTTCTACTCTATTCGCCGCATGTGGGATTCAGCCTGGTTTTTCTGGATTGGCTACCTGGCAACCGTCGGCTTATTCACCTTCCTGCACACCCAGATCCCCTCCGTGATCAACATCATTATCCTGGTTGTCGCTTACCTGACCATTGAGGTCATCATCTGGATTCGCAGCGGCAAGGTCATGCAGGGCAAAACAGTCACCATCATCCTTTGGGTTTCGGCTGCCGTTTCCATTCTGGCGGCGACGTTTTTCTGGGCGGCGTCGCAAACGGGCAGCTTTATGTGCGAACCGGGCAGCGCCTTCCAGCCGCACGGACTGCTGTGGCACCCACTGGCGGGCGTCATGGCTGTGCTCCTCTACTTCTACTGGCGCGAAGCCTCCGATCCCGTCTGATTTTGCCAGACCCTGGCAAACTATGGCTAGCCTTCGCTATATCATAACGGGTATCACCCCAGTAAATCGTGGCGACCTCTTCAACCGCCTGGCGGCCCCACAAAGTGGGTAAAAGGCATCGTCGCCGGGCAATTTTGGGCGCAGATGCGCCCAAAATTGCCCATAAAAATGTGTGTCAGCCCCGCCGTTGGCGGGGCTGACACACATCACGATTAAGTGCAATGCTACCACCTGTATAGTTACCTGCAAGTACCAGACCTTCCCGATCGCATTATTGCAGCCACAGGACTGTATTTGCAAGTGCCTGTCATTAGCCGCGATCACAAAATCCGCGCCTCATCGGTAGCGACAATCTGGTAATGGTGTCTCGACGACATCTGCCCTGTTGACACCTACATCTTTGGCTGGCTCAGGCTGAGGAAAATTTCTTCCAGGGAGGGGCGCACCCATTCGTAGCGGTTAAGCAGCAGGTTATGGGCGGCAATGAGGGGGATGAGGGCGCGCTTGCCGGCATTCACCTCCCCCGCCGCCACCACCCGCACCACATTCTCCACCGCCGTCGCTCCCGCCACCCAGGGACGGCTCTGCAAATCCGCCAGGAATGCCGGCAGCAGCGGCGCGCTCTCCCGCTCCACTTCCAACAACATCACATTCGTCGCATAACGCGCCAGAAGCTCCTCCCGCCCTGCTTCCAACAGCAGCCGCCCCTCATGAATAATCCCCACCCGGTCGCAAATGCGCTCCACATCCGCCAGAATATGGCTGGAAAAGAACACCGTCACCTGCCCCCGCAGCCCGCTAATTAACTCCAGCAGTTCATACCGCCCCGCCGGGTCCAGGGAACTGGTCGGTTCATCCAACAGCAGCACAGATGGGCGATGCAGCAGCGCCTGCGCAATCCCCAACCGCTGCACCATCCCCCCCGAAAAACCGCCAATTTGACGATTGGCAGCCTGAGATAAACCTGCCAGATTGAGCATTTCATCCACCCGCCGCCGCCGCTCTGCCCGCTCCATTTGAAACAACTGCCCCACGTAATCCAGATACTCCCGCGGCGTCATCCATTTATAAAAGGCCGGGTCTTGCGGCAGATAACCAAACTGAGCCCGCGCCTGGCTGCCGCTGCTCTCCACGCCGTTAATCCAGGCTGAACCCGTAGTCGGATGGGCTAGACCTGCCAGCAGACGAATCGTAGTCGTTTTGCCGGCCCCGTTTCGCCCCAGAAAGCCGAAAATCACCCCGGCGGCTACCTGCAAATCCAGCGGCTGCAAGGCGGCGACTTCCCCATAGCGGCGGCTGAGTTGGCGGCACTCAATTGCCGGCACATCCATCTCACCCCTCCTCCCGCCCAAACACAAAATAGGCAATCGGCCCCAACATCAGCACAAACACGATCAGAAAAGCCCACAACCACTTGGGCCCCCGCGTTTTGGGCCGCCGCAGCAGATCCAGCAGCGCCGCCAGCAGCAGCGCAAACTGAATAAGAGCCAAAGGAATCAAAAAGGGCAGCAATTCTCGCAGTTCGTCTAATTCGTTCATCGCTTTATTCAGCCTACCTTATCTGTGTTAAAATCCATCCAGGCTTGGCCCGGCGTGCGCGCCTGCCCCATTATACCAGCCTGTCACATAACCCGTTAAGCAACTGTGGAGAAAACGCCTCGCATGAACAACTTCCCCCAAATGCCCACCCACGGACAATCTAAAGAACACGTTATCGCCCACATGCAGGCTGCCCGCGCCCACGACCTGAAATGGCAAGACGGTCGTGTTTTTAGTCTGGTCTTTTCCGCCGGCGCCGAAGCCGCCGACCTGCTCAAAGAAGCGTACACCCTGTTCATGTCCGAAAACGCCCTCAACCCCAGCGCCTTTCCCAGCCTGCGCCGCTTTGAGACCGACGTTATCAGCATGAGCGCCGCCCTGCTGGGCAGCCAGGGAGACGTAGTTGGCAACATGACCTCCGGTGGCACAGAAAGCATTCTCATGGCTGTCAAAACAGCCCGCGACTACGCCCGCGCCCGCCAGCCGCAGCGACAACCGCCAGAGATGATCCTGCCCCTCTCTGCCCACCCCGCCTTTGACAAAGCCGCCAGCTACTTCGACGTCCGCCCCGTGCGCGTGCCCGTCAGCGCAGACTTGCGCGCCGATGTGGCCGCCATGCGCGCCGCCATTTCGCCCCGCACTATTTTGCTGGTTGGTTCCGCCCCATCCTATCCTCACGGCATCGTTGACCCCATTCGCGACATAGCGGCGCTGGCTCAGGAGCATGGACTGCTGTGCCACGTGGACGCTTGCGTAGGCGGCTTCATGCTGCCCTTTGTGCGCCAACTGGGGTATGACGTGCCTGATTTCGACTTCCGTGTACCCGGCGTCACCTCTCTCTCAGCAGACTTACATAAATACGGATACGCCGCCAAAGGCGCATCGC
>JAGVTM010000500.1 GCA_019136785.1 Chloroflexota bacterium
GCTGCCGTAGCCAGCGGCGTCAGCGTGGGAAAGGGCGTCAACGACGGCAGCGATTCCGGCGGCGGTGTAGCCAACACAGTGGCGTTAACGGCTGGCGTGGCGGCGGCAATCGTAATCGTAGCTGTGATGGTCGGCGTGGCGGTGGGCGTATCGTTCGAGATGGTAAAGCCAGAGACAAAGTATTCGTCGTAATTGTAATCCTGACGCACAACACGCAAGCGTAGCTGGTAGACGCCGTCGGGGAAAACAGGGGCGTTGGCGTTGCGCCCCACGGTGGTGTCCCATAGGGCCAGGGTGCCATTGCTCACCGGACTGTCGCTTTCGGCAAAGACGATCCAGTCGCCGCCCGGCGGGGATTCGCGGCGAAAAGCGAGTTCGTAGCGCAGGAAATTGGGATCAACGGCGCTGCCTTCGACGGCGACAATGCCGGCAATCACGTCGCCTGCTGCCGGTTTCTGAATGCCATTGCCAGCCACCTGCGCCTGACCAGGAACCAACCACCACAACGCCCCCAGCAAGCCCAACAACCCGCCGCCCAACAGCCTTAATAATTGCCTTTGTTGTTTGTTGACTCTGTCCATCGTCAAAATTCGCCAGACACAAACCGAATAGCATAGTCTAACACAGGTGACAAGCCCTGGCGAATGAACCGTGCGTGCCAAGCAGCGCCGCTGCCTGGCTGCGCCGCTGCTTGGCTTAATCATCATTTGTGTGTCATAATCACGCTTTGTTGACATGATTTTACCTGCCACTTCCAGGCTATCCCTGGCACGGATTGGCCTGTTTGGTACGGGCGATTACGTGTGTCAAAACAGATCGGTTAAACCATTGGAGCATTGTCACAACCTGGAGTAACCCTATGAAATCTCGTTTCACAGCAGTGCTTTTTGCCCTACTGAGCCTGCTCTTGCTCTTCCTCGTCGCCGCCTGTGGCCCAATAGAAGCGCCAACTTCTGTCGCCTCAGAGACAGGCGCGTCCATTCCCGGCCCGGCAGACAGCGTGGCGCCCACCACCACTGCCGCCAGCGAGGATGCTGCGCCATCAGATGGCGCGGTATCCACAGCCGCGCCGGCGAATAACGAACTCGCCGCTGCCAAACCCGTTATCCTGGTTGACCCGCAGCGCAGCGGCGTTACCGAAGATGGTTTGCCCGTGGGCTTCACCGTAGAAGGCTACCCCTACATGGGCGACGCCAACGCGCCTGTGGTTATGGAAGAATATTCCGATTATCAATGTCCCTTCTGCGCGCGCTTCTTCCTGCAAACATTCACCGAACTACGCCAGAACCAGATGGCCAATGGCGAACTGCTACTCGTCTTCCGCGATTTCCCGCTGGACAGCATCCACCCCCAGGCTACGCCCGCCGCCAACGCCGCCCGCTGCGCTGGCGAACAGGGCCCCGTGCAATATTGGGCCATGCACGATTTGCTCTTTAGCACGGTCTCCCAATGGAGCAACAGCGCGGCTGAGCAAACCTTTAACGACCTGGCAGCGCAAGCAGGTCTGGATGAAGCGCGGTTTGCCACTTGTTTGAGCGCCCTGACTTATAGTGACGCCATCAAAGCAGATTTCCAGGATGGTCAGGGGCGCGGGGTAGGCAGCACCCCTTACTTCTTCCTTAACAACCAGCCGCTGGTGGGCGCGCAGCCTCTGGCAGTGTTCAACCAGGCGATTTCGCTGGTATTGAGCGGCGAATCCATAGCGGCTGCCCAACCGACGGCAGCCCCCAGCCAGCCGGCAGTGGCCCCCACGCCCGCCACGCTGTCCACCAATTATGCCGCCGTCAAAGGCGATCCCAATGCCCCGGTGACCATCATTGAGTTCACCGACTACCAATGCCCGTTCTGCCAGCGGCACGCCCAGGAAACCCTGCCCACGATCATGCAGGAGATGGTAGACGCGGGCCAGGTGTATTACATTCTCAAAGACCTGCCATTGGAGAATATCCACCCGGCAGCCCGCGCCGCCGCCAATGCCGCCCGCTGCGCCGGCGACCAGGGCGCATACTGGGAGATGCACGAAGTCTTGTTCGCCAATCAAAGCCAGTGGAGCAGCGCGGCGGACACGAACCAGAGTCTAGTTGCGCTAGGCGCCAGTCTGGGATTGGATGAAGCCAGCTTCGCCGCTTGCGTCGCCAACCAGACGTATGACAGCCAGGTCATGGATAATCAGCAAGAAGCGCTGGCATTGGGCGCGGGCGGCACGCCTTTCTTCTTTATCAACGGATACCCCCTGGACGGCGCGCGCCCGTTAGAACATTTCCAGATCGCCGTGCGCCTGGCGAGTGAAGGCACGCTGGCGCAAGCGTATGTGCCGCAGCCCACACCAGTTGCGCCGCCCACGCCAGCGGGCCCCGTGGACGTCTCTCTGGAAAACGGTTTTGGCATCGGCGACCCCAACGCCCCCGTGCAAATCGTGGAATTCACCGATTACCAGTGTCCGTTTTGTAACCGCCACCATTTGCAGACTTACCCGCAGCTTTTGGAACGGTACATCAACACGGGTCAGGTGTATTACGTGGTGAAAGATTTCCCGTTGACGTCCATTCACCCACAGGCGTTCCTGGCGTCAGAGGCAGCCTGGTGCGCCGGGGAACAACGGGCGCAGGCAGAAATGGCGGACCTGTTATTTGCCACGCAAGGGGAATGGAGCAGCAATGAGGCTGCCGACTTGTTTACGGAATATGCCGGCACGCTCGGTCTCGACGCCGCCACATTCCGCCAATGCCTGGACAGCGGCAAATACAAGGACGTGGTGGACAGCAACTTGCAGCAAGGTCTAGAACTGGGCATCACGGGCACACCCACATTCTTTATCAACGGCAACATTCTGGTTGGCGCGTATCCCATTGACGGCTTCGCCCAGGCCATTGAACAGGTTTTAGCCACTCCCTGAAAAGGGGCTGTTCGGAACAGACGTCTGTTCAGAATAGACTCTCTCTTTTGGTTCTTGCACGCCTATGCCTACCAAACTCATCATTGCCGGCCTGGATGGAGCCACCTGGCCTGTGCTGCAGCCCCTATTGGAGGCGGGAAAACTGCCCACGCTGGCACGTCTATGTGCTGAGGGCAGCTATGGCAGCCTGACCTCCGTCTGGCCCCCCATCTCCGCTGCCGCCTGGGTGAGCATGTTGACGGGCTGCAACCCCGGCCAGCATGGCGTCTACGACTTTCGCAACCTGGATCTCAGCGGCTACAGCGGGCACGACGAACAGCTTGCCACTTCTGGCAGCTACCATCTGCCTACCCTATTTGATTACGTCTCTGGCGTGATCGCCTACCAGACGCCCCTCACCTACCCCCCCTGGCCCATTAGCGGCGTCATGGTAGCCGGCTACCCTACCCCCGACCACCGCCGCGCCTTCACCGAGCCGCCGTCATGGAGCGAGCGGCTGGGGCCGTTGGACGCCTATACAGCCGACCAGATTGGGCGCGCCAGCCCACCGGCGCAAGCCGCTCTCTACCGCCGCAGCATGACCACTATGACGGACAACCTGATCCGTTTAAGTCGTGAAGTGGAATGGCAGCTACTCATGTTTGTCAATGGGGCCACCGATGGCGCCCAACACCGCTTTTTCAAGTTTGTGCAGCCAGGCTTTCCTGGGGTGAGCGCCGCTGCGCGGCGCAGGCACAGGCATTTGCTGATAGACATCATGGTGGCGGCAGACGCCGAACTGGGGCGGCTGCTGGCGCATCTGCCTGCTGACGTCAATGTGCTCGTGATTTCGGATCACGGCGGACGCCCCCGTCCCTGGCGCGCCTTTCATCTGAACGCCTGGTTAACGCAGCGCGGTTGGCTGCAGCCCAAACCCAGCGCTGCCGGCAACCGGCAGCAGGCTGTGGTGGAATGGGCCAAGCAACGGTTGCCATTGACAGAATGGGCCAAGCAGCATTTGCCCACCGCCATCAAAAACCGCATTGGTCGCGTGCGCGCGGGCGTAGACCAGATTGACTGGTCGCGCACTCAGGCTTATCGCGTCAAGCTCAGCCATCCCATTGAAGGCATTCATCTCAACGTTATCGGACGGCAGCCGCAAGGAATCGTTCCCGTTACCGAATATACGTCACTACGCGAAAAAATAATGGCGGCGCTGCGGCAGCAGCCAGAGATCTACGAAGTGCTGCCGCGTGAAGAGGTCTTCAACGGGCCCTTTCTCCATAAAGCGCCCGACATCCTGATCCGGCTGCAGCCCGATTTTGACGGCGGCAGCGGCGTGCAGAGCGAAGCCCTCATCACCGATATTCCGGCAAGCTGGCTGCAAGCTATCAGCGGCTACCACGACCTGCACGGGATTCTGGTAGCCGCCGGGCCGGCTTTTGCGGCGGGCGTGGTACACGGGGCGCAGTTGATTGACATCACGCCTACGGCC
>JAGVTM010000601.1 GCA_019136785.1 Chloroflexota bacterium
GCACGGGCGTGGTTAAAGGAACCGGTTTGCCTGGCAGGAAAGGGCATTTATTTGCTGTCAGGGTTATGCTAATGTCCAGCGGGACGCTTAACAGACCGCCGATGGCCGGGGGTAAAGGAGTCTGCAACGCATCCCGGTTGAGCGCCGGCATATAACTGACCACATTGCAGTCGCCCGCGTTATCCAGCGAGACAGGCGCGTTTGAGACAGGCGCGTTGACCATTACTCTGCCGTCCAGCAGCGGCGCCATGCCATCGTTGTGGGTGGGCCCGATGCCGCCGGCTACTTCCAACCACTGCACCACCTCTTTTTCCACCGCCGGCTCTTTGTCGTCCGCAATGCGAGCCACCAGGTAACGAGGGAGCTCCCATTGACCAGGGAGGGGCGTAAACTGCACCTGCCACCAGCCGCCGCTTCGTTCCATAAACGCGCGCCAGGCCGGGTGACAGCCAATGGCTGCGTCCAGGCTGCAAATCTGAGCCAACGGCTTAATCAGCCGGTTGTCCTCATCTCTTAAGGTGAGGGTCAGACTCACTACGCGATTGCTTTCCAAAGTAAAGCGATGTTCCAGGGTATAGGCCCAGGTATTTGTGAGGGTAACGATGTCACCAGCCGGGTACTCATTGGCATAGACCGTGTACTGCTGGCCAGAGCCGAAACGATTCACATAAGCGCGTATGGCATCGTCCGGGGCCACGTCCAGCAAACGAATCTGACCGATGGCGTTGCCAACAGGCTCGCCTGTGGCCTGGCCCTGGGGCAAAATGCGTTCTGGCTCATCAGGGTTGCCCTTCAGCAGGTAAACCTGAGAAGACAGGGTAGTAGCGGGTGAAACTGGTACATCTATTAGTACGGCGACAGACGGTTCAGCGGGAAAGCCAACAGCACTCCCTTCTCTGCTCAGGAAGGGTAAGAAGATCCGGTCGCCCGCTTCCCGGCCAAAGAGGTGCGCCGCCAGACCTGGAGTTGTCCCGCTCGTTAGCTCTTCCGCTGGCGGATTCAGCGGGGCGAAAGAAACAGGCAAGCCTTGAATAGTGTGCCACCGGCTGAGCGTGTCCCAGTCGGACTCACCGTGGACGTGGAACTGCCAGGTCTGGTAGCAGAAGTCCGAGACGACAAGGTGCGTGGCTTGATGCCAGAATTCGACCGGCCGGTAATGGTAGGCCATGGCGGAGGCGTCTGGTACAGTAGTGCGGCAGCCAATGGTGGGCAAATTGTCGCAGATGCAGTATCCAGAGAGGCCCTCGCTATTTTGGTACTCATCGTAGAGAAACAGCGCATAATGCGCCCACTCGTGAGCGATAGTGCGATAGGCATTGAATTCACGCCAACGTCCGTCTCCTTCCACAAATGCATCATGACCGTTCCACAACCGGCCAAAATAAGTCGCCGCCGGGGTGTACGTTGTATTGGCGAGGGAACCCATATAGGTCAGGGGAGCGGGCACGATGCCGCCAACGAAGACAGATGGTTGTTTGTCGTTAGCCGGCAGGAAACGCAAATCCGCCTCAGCCCAATGCTCGCCGCCCGTGTAAATGCGGACAGTCCCAAAGGCCATTTGCCCTTCGCTCCAGTCATATAACAGGGTGGACGCCGCTTGCACAGCGGCGTAGATGTCGGCGGTAGAGGTTACGTCCGAATCTGGCGCGGGCGTCCAACCCAGGCTGGCGACAAGATGGAAAAGCGTCAGCGGCTGCCGATCGCTCACCGTAATGTCGCCAGCGGCGGGCAATGGCGTTGTTTCGCCTGGCTGCCAACTGGTGGCGTAGATTTGATAAGCAAAGCCTGGACGTTTTCCGGCTGGCTGGCTGTGGCGCAGGCGCAGGGCTGCCAGGTGGCTGCAAGCGGCGGGCAGGGGGTTTTCTGGCGCGCCGTCTATCACGCGGATGATCAGGTCCGCGAAGGGCGCAACAACTTCTGCGCTGGTAAAACATAACACGCGCACCTCACCGGTGATCAGATGACCATCCTGGTCTTTGAATTGAAGGTCAAATGGCTGCGCCTGGCTGCCGCGCGCAGCGCTGCAAAGGGCGATCAGGCATAAGAGAGGTAAACAAATAAAAGTGATAAGTGAAGAAACAGGGCGAGTTTTCATTGTCTTGAACTCCTTTGACGAAGGTTGAAGTGGGTATGCCCATCCGCTAGAAAGACGCTGCTCCCTGATAAAACCTTTCCTTGCTTTTGTGGTTGGTAGACTACTAATCCTCTCGTGGGCTGAGCCTGTTGAGTCCTGTGTTGCCTGCGACAGGCTCAGGCAACGGGCTTAGTAGTTACTGTCGTTGTTCCTGAAGCCTGTGTGTCACACAGGGAACGAATCTCCTCAAAGAGACTTCGTGCCTGATTCGGGACAATTGCTATGTGCGTCAATGTATTGTGGGGCGTGTTGGTGTATAATTTTACCGCATGGCGCAAAATAGTTGTCTTCCCCTGGCTTCTATTGTGTCACCTGAGCAACTTCTGTTCCTGCTCGATGCCAGCAACCCAGCGCAGTACCGCAGCAGCCACGAGGAGGCTTGGGCTTACCTGACAGGGCAAATTGCTGCCGGCAATCACGCCGTAGAAGCCGCATGGACTGTCGTTCTTGAGCGACTGGGTAATTTCTACTTCGCCAACGACACCAGGGCGCTGCTGCTGTTGGTGGCGCAGGCGGCTGACCTCAGTCTGCAAACGCCGCTTGCTGTTCACACCCACCGTTACTTCCAGGCTGTCGCGGCTTTCCGCCAGGATCGCTACGATGTGGCGCGAACCACCTTCGACGATCTCCTGGCTTCGCCTGACCTGACTACTGTCTTGCGAGCGCGTTCGCTCAATTCCCGCGCTGTTATTTGCCGCCTTACGGGACAACTAGAAGAGGCTATGCGCGGCTATCAGGCAAGCCTGGCGTTGTGGCAAGAACTGGGCGACGCGCATTATCAGGGTATTGTCCACCTCAATCTGGGGATTATCAGGTACGGCTTACGTCACTACCATGAGGCTGACGCGCACCTGCGCCAGGCGGAGCAGTTCTTCCGCGCTGCCGGTTCGACTGCCTGGCTGCGCAAAGTACAGAGCGAATTAGGTCTGGTGCAGCGCGATTTGGGTCATTGGGATGTGGCTCTGGCTTATTTTGATGCCTACGTTGCCCAAAGCCGGCAGGCTGGGGCTGAGGAAGATGTGGGCGTGGGCGAGGCGAACCGCGGCGAAGTGCTGCTCTTCAAGGGGGATCTGGCGGGCGCGAGAACGGCGCTGCAAACGGCGCTGCGCCTGCTGGTCAGCCGCACCTACCATGTTGACCACCTGCTTAATCTGGGGCTGATTTACCAGGCAGAAGGGAACCTGTCGCTGGCGGAGGATTATTTACGGCAGGCGCTGGTACTGGCTCGGGAGATTGAGCGACGCGAGATTTTACCCCATGTCGCTTACCATTTGGGGCGCGTTTTGCGCCAACGGGGAGAAGATGAATCAGCGCTGCGCTGTTTTGAACAGGCGGCAACCGCTATTCAAGCCGCCCGCGCGCCGCTGCGGGATGAGGGTTTGCAGATTAGTTTGTTGGGACGCTGGCAGCAGGTGTATGAGGCATTGGTGCTGCATCATCTGGCTCAGGGGCAGGCGGAAGCAGCCTTTGTTTGGGCGGAACGGGCGCGAGCGCGCGCCTTTGCAGAGAGAATGGGGAAACAGCGTCAGGACGCCGGGGTGAACGTAGAGGCGGGCGAATCTGCGCCAGACGATTCAGCGGACCCTATCGTGCGTGTGGCAGAGGTTCAGGCGGCGCTGCCGCCGGATACGACAATGCTGTGTTACTTTACTACGGGCGTGCTGGATCAAGATGCGCCGCTGCTGCAGGCTATTCCGGCTGATAACCCACTGCGAGAACACCTGCTGCTGCCGGCATGCACGCTGCTCTTTACATTAACCAGAGAACGTCTGATTGCGCAGGACTGTTCTCTGGACCCCAACCTTTTGGCTACACGTTCACCGCGCGGATACACGCCGCAGCGTTTCTGGCAGACGTCCGTTTTGCATCGCCTCCGCCATGCCTTGCTGCCGGCAAACGATCAGTGGGCGACGAAGCACGGCGCGCGCGTTGTCGTGATTCCGCACGGGCCCCTGCACCGTGTACCCTTTACCGTTCTGCTGCACGCATCGGATGGGCCATCAGTGGTTTATGCGCCCAGCGGGGCTATTTTTGTGGCGCAGCGGAACCGCCAGATCGCTGACGCCGGCTGCCTGGCAGTAGGGTACAACAGCAGCGTGGATCAGGAACATTCTTTGCGCTGCACGGAGGCAGAAGTGCAGCAGGTGGCTGAACTGATGGGTGGGCAGGCGTGGATTGGGCCCCAGGCTAAAAAGGATCGTTTGCTAGAGGTTGCCGCTGCCTGTCGCTGGTTGC
>JAGVTM010000430.1 GCA_019136785.1 Chloroflexota bacterium
GATTCTTTTTCATTTGCTGCAAATGGGAGAATGGCAGACAGACAGAACCGTCAAGGTGACGGGCGTGACAATGGGCAAAGCGTGGCGGCAGGGTTACAGTTTGACGTTTGTCCGTTATTTGCTGCGGGCGGCGACGGATCAGGCTTTGTCCGCGGCGCAAGGGGAAACACTGCTGGCCTGGCATCGCCAGGCAGACAGGTATCAACTGCGCACGGTGAAGCTGCTGAGTACGCGGCAGCCTGAGGAAATGGCGGATATTTTGGGGAATGCGCGGCTGCGGCGGTTTGTGGATGAGCAGATTGGGCCGCGCCATGCGATTGTATCGCCAGAGATGGAAGCGCCGCTGCGGCGGTGGGTGGAAAAGAAGGGACTGCCGCTGCACGCGACGGCGGAGACGCACAAAGAGGCCGCCTGGAATGATATGGCGGGCTACGCCTGGCTGGGGATGCGGGTGCTGGCGCTGTTAAAATCGGTGTCACCGCATACGCCAGGCCCGCCAGCCAGAATGTGGGAGGAGTTACTGGCGGCGCTGACGCCTTTGCAGCAAACGGCAGTGGAGGAGGCGGCGGAAGCGATTATGGAGGATGTGCGTCAGGCGATCAGGGGGAAGGATGCTTTTTTGCCAATGGCGACGGCGGTTCCAGAGGAGCGGTTAGCCATAATCCGACGCGCCATTGCGGCGGAGGGGGTGTTGGATACGGTGTACCAGTCGTTAGGGGAGCAGGTTCCGCGTTTTCGGCGTTTGCAGCCGTTGTGGATGGAGCAGCGGGGGGAACTATATTATCTTCATGCGTATTGTTACCGGACGGAGAGGGAGTTGGTGTTTCGGGTGGACAGGTTTGAAGAAATGTATGAGGTATGAGGTATGAGGTATGAGGTATGGGGTATGGGGTATGGGGTATGGGGCGTGAGGTATGCTGCTGATTGTCAAGGTTTTGGGATAAGTTTTGAACCATGCCATTTTCGGTAAACGGGGGTTGACGTGTTGTGGGGGTTTGGTATAATGTTAACTTGTCAATCGGCGCGGGGTAGAGCAGAGGCAGCTCGTCGGGCTCATAACCCGGAGGTCGTAGGTTCGAATCCTACCCCCGCAATAGCAGGAAGCGCCCCCAAAAGGGGCGCTTTTTTGTTGCCGGCAGGTTTGAGTTGGAAACTGGTAAAAGCCCCCCCATCCCCCCAGGGGGGAAGGGGGCTTTTCGCCAAGGGCGAGGGGCGCTGCGCGCCCCTCGCCCTTGGTGACCCCACCCCTGGCAGCCGGGTGAGGTGCGCATGCCGGGCCCACCATGGGGGAAAGGGGCTTTCTCAGAGGGTGAGGGGCGTGCGGGAGATGAAGGAGAGAATATGGGCGGCGATTTCTTCGCCTTTTTCTTCCTGCAGGAAGTGCCCGGCGCCGGGGATGGTGATTTCGGGCTGCGCCTGAGCGGCGGGAATGAGTTTGCGGAACAGGCGGGCGCCGCCGCGGGTGATGGGATCGCCGTCGGAAAATAACACCAGCGTGGGTCTGCGCCATTCGGAGAGGACGGCGCGGGTGCGGCGCATTTCGGCGGCGCCGGGGTCGTCGCGGCGCATGGGCACGAGCAGGGGCCAGACGGCTGCGCCCGCTTTATAGGCGGCATGGGGAAAGGGGGCTTCGTAGGCGTCCAGTTCGGCCGGGGAAAGGTTTTCGGGGTGAGCCAGGCCCATGCGAATGACGCGCTTGATGGGCAGGTTGCCCAGGCGGGCGGCGAAGTCGCGCCATTTCTCGAAGGCGTCCGTCATGGGCATGTCGCCGGTGGGCAAGCCTGTGTTCATGATGACCAGGCGGGCAAAGCGGTCGGGCATTTCGCCGACCAGGCGTAAGCCAATCAAGCCGCCCCAATCTTGCATGACCAGGGTGATTTGCTGGAGATTGAGCGCGTCCAGCCAGCCTGCCAGCATGTCGCGGTGCATCTGGAAGGAGTAGGCATCGCGTTCCAGGAATTTGTCGGAACGGCCAAAGCCGGGGAAATCTGGGGCTAGCACGCGATGCTGCGCCGCCAGGATAGGGATCATCTTGCGATAGAGGTAAGACCAGGACGGCTCGCCGTGGAGGCAAACGATGGTTTCGCCAGCGCCTTCGTCCACATAGTGCAGGCGGGCGCCGTGGATGGTCTGGTAGTGGGCAGCAAAGGGGTAACCAGGGAGATGGGCAAACCGTTCTTCGGGGGTGCGCAGCAGGGTGTAGGTTTGGCGGCTCAGCCATTGTTGGGCGGCGTGGGCAATGGGGCGGAATACGCCGGGCACAGCGGCAGGAACGTCGGCTACGGGAAGCCAGCGGCGCTGGCGGTCTGTTTCCCAGTCGTCTACTTCACCAATGACGGCGGCGGCAAAGAAGGTGAGGCGGTGGGTGGCGTCTGGTTTTTCCAGGTCAATGACGCCCAGTTGGTCGGTTACGGAGACCAGGCAGCCGCTTTCTTCGCCGCCTTCGCGGGCGGCGGTTTGGGGCAGGGTTTCGCCCGGTTCGACTGTGCCAACGGGGAAAATCCAGGAGTCGGGGACCTCGCGGGCGGTGATCAGGAGAAGCTCGAATTCTCCGGCGGCGGTGCGGCGATAAGGCACAGCGCCCGCTTTGAGATGGATGGGTTTGTCGGGCATGGTTGGTGAAAAGTGGCGAGTGGTCAGTGGTCAGTGGTCAGGCGGTCCATTTTTTGGGCGAGTTCGACGTCCCAGGTGGAGATGGCGGCCAGGTCATGGGTGATGAGGTCTACGGTGACGCGGTTGTAGACGTTGCGCCATTCGGGGTGGTGGTTCATTTTGTCCGCCAGGACGCCAACGCTGACCATCCAGCCCAACGCCTGGGCAAATGAGGCGAATTGGTATTGTTTGTGCAGCCGGCCATCCTGGATGCTCCAGCCGGGTAGGGAAGCTAAGATTTCGGTCAGTTCTGCTGTCTCTAGTTTTCTGCGGGCCATGGTGTTATTCCCTCAGGTTGCGCCTGCTATCCGGTTGGCGTCAGGAGGCGCAAGATGTTTTGCCTGGTTAGCAGCGCCAGATTGGTTGCCTCCATTATAAACGGGCGTACGTCAGAGACAACCTTTTTCTGGCCAGTTTTACCAATCAATGTAAGGGAAGCCCCCTAACCCCCAACCCCCTTCCCCCCTGGGGGGAAGGGGGCTTTCGGAGAGGGCGAGGGGCGCTGCGCGCCCCTCGCCCTTTTTGACCCCACCCCTGGCAGAGATTGAGCCACGGGCTAAGAAGACCCCCAATCCCCACCCCTGGCAGGGATTGAGCCACGGGCTAAGAAGGCCCCCATCCCCCGACCCTGGCAGGGATTGAGCCACGGGCTAAGAAGGCCCATCCCCCAACCCCCTTCTCCCAGGGGCAGTCCCCCAAGAGGGGAGGGGGCTTTCGGAGAGGGTTAGGGGCGCTGCGCGCCGATCGCCCTCTATTCACCTGAGGTGCTGCCTTGTGATAAAATGGGATGAGGTAGAGGTATGAGGTAGGAGGTATGAGGTAGGAGGTATGAGGTATGAGGGATGGAGGATGGCAGGGTAATGGTGGATGAGAATGTGGCGGCGGATGGGCGCATGCGCTGCAGCTGGTGCGGCAGGGATGCGCTGTATGTGCGGTATCATGATACCGAGTGGGGCGCGCCGGTTTATGAGGATCGGGCGTTGTTTGCCAAGCTGATTCTGGATGGGGCGCAGGCGGGGTTGAGTTGGATTACGATTTTGGCAATCGCCTGAAAATCAACGCCGCCATCCAGAACGCGCGGGCGTATCTGGATATCATGGAAAAGGAGGGATCGTTCAGCGCGTTCTTGTGGCAGTTTGTGGGGGGCGCGCCCATTCAGAACAGGTGGGGGGCGCTGGCAGAACTGCCGGCAGCCACGCCGGAATCGCGCGCCATGAGCAAGGCGCTGAAACAGCGCGGCTTCCAGTTTGTGGGGGAGACGATTTGCTACGCTTTTATGCAGGCAGTGGGCATGGTGAACGACCATGTGGTCACCTGTTTTCGCCATGCGGAATGCCTGGCCCTGGCGCAACCAAAGCGCCCTATTTCATAACCTTTGGAGAAAAATGATGCGTCGAACCAGTTTGTTTTTGTGGGGGGTGATCTTATTGCTGCTGCCGTCCTGCCGGCAGAATGCGGACACAACGCCAACGCCAGAGACTACAGTTCCCGCGGCGGCGGCAGCAGCCACCAGCAGCCTGGAGAGCTTTACCTGGACAGACCCGTTGGCGGACTGCGCTGCCGGCACCAGACCGGCGGCGTGCGTGGTCGGGCGGGACCTGGAAACGGTCAAAGCTACCGTCGGCGACGCCTCCGTGACGTTTGAGCTGACCCTGGCTGATGGGTACTGGTTCGGCGAGGCATCGCACCTGACCTTTTTGCTGTTTGATCTGGACCAGGATAACAGCACTGGCGATACGGATTACGTTATGCAGTATGGTATTGCTCCGGAAGTGTCGCTGGTGGTAAGCTGGCAGAATCAGAAGCTAAATCTCAGCACGTATCGCCAGAATGAGATTATCAGCCTGCCGCTGACGAATCTGGAAGTGCGGGATGAGCGGACGTTGTGGCTGCAAGTTCCGGTGCGCATTCTGGGGACGACGAATTTTGATTTTGCGGCGTTTGTGTTGGGCGCGGATGCGGTGCGGGATGAGTTTCCAAATGACAGTAAGATCATTTTCCCCAGTGGGGAAATGGTGGCTGTGCCCTGAGTAAGGATGAGGGGTGGCCCCCATCCCCCAACCCCCTTCCCCCTGCAGGGGGAAGGGGGCTTTCGGAGAGGGCGCTGCGCGCCCTTCCGGTCTCGTTCCCACGTTCTACGTGGGAATGTCCTGCGGAACGTTCTGCGTTCCAGGTGACGCAGAGCGTGGAACGAGAACCAACAGGGGGAGGGGGGTTTTCAGGAGGCTAACCAGACAGCCAGGGAAACGGCGAGGAAGATAGCCACGCTGATGTAGCCGTTGATGTTGAAAAAAGCCACGCCCAGTTTGCTCAGGTCGTCCGGCTGCACCAGGCTGTGTTCGTACCAGAGGAGAGCAGCCACGACGACTACACCCAACCAGTAGACCCAACCCAAGCCGCTGACAACGCCCAATAAGACCAGCAGCAGCACGGTCAACAGGTGGCTGACGGCGGCTACCTGGAGGGCGCGGCGAATGCCAAAGCGGGCGGGGATGGCGTGCAAGCCTGCCTGGCGGTCAAATTCGACGTCCTGGCAGGCATAAATCACGTCAAAGCCGCCAATCCAAAAAGTGACGGCGGCTAAGAGAAGCCATGCAGGCAAATCCGCCGCGCTGAACAGGCTGCCGCGCACGGCCACCCAGGCGCCCATAGGCGCCAGCCCGTCGGTAAAGCCCAAAATGTAATGGCACAACCAGGTGAAGCGTTTGGCGTAGGCGTAGCCCACCAGAAAGAGGAGCGCGCCGGGGAAGAGGGCAAAAGCCAGCGGGTGCAACTGCCAGGCGGCGAAACCCAAGACGATCAGCGAGAGCAGGGCGTAGAGCAGCACGGAACGGGCGTCAATGCGGCCAGATTGAATGGGGCGGCGGGCAGTGCGGGGATTGTTCTGGTCAATGCGCCGGTCAATATAGCGATTCAGGGACATGGCGGCGGTGCGGGCGGCAGCCATAGCCACGGTGATCCAGAGGAAGTCTGACCAGTTGGCAGCGGTAGCGCTGCCCCAGGCTAACACCATGCCCAGATAGGCGAAGGGCAAGGCAAAAATGGTGTGTTCAAACTTGATCATTTCCAGAAAGACGCGCAGTTTGGGCATGATTCAGTCTCGACGGTAGCGCCCCTGGGTGATCTGATCCAGGTCAGCCTGCTCCAGGGGGACCAGGGGGCGGGGTTTGCCGGCAGATAGGGCGGCGAGGTAGATGCCGGCATGTTCCTCCAGCAAAAATAGGCGCAGCATAGCCTTGTCTACGCTTTCGGCCACGACGATGACGCCATGATTTTGCAGCAGCGCCGCCGGGCCAGACCGCAAAGCATCGTAAATGGCTGCGGCCAGGGCGTCCGTGGTGGGCGTCATATAGGGGATAAGGGGGACGCTGCCGCCCAGGTGGAGGTAGAAGTCGGGGGTAAATGCCGGCAGTTCCCGCCCGATCAAGCCCAAAGCAATCGCCTGCGGCGGGTGGACGTGCAGCGCCGCTTGCGCGGCAGGATTCACCTGGTAGGCGGCGCGGTGCATGGCCAGTTCAGACGAAGGGCGCAGGGGCGCGTCGCTATCCTTCGTTTCGCCCGCCGCCAGCGGCACAGACACAAAATCGGCGGGCGTCAGCCGCGCCAAATCGGCGCCAGAACGGGTAATGCACAGGGTGTCAGGCGCGACGCGACCGCTCAAGTTGCCGCCGCTGCCACGCACGAGGCCGGCAGCCACGATTTCTTGACCAGCGCGGATCAGGTCATCAACCAGGTTCATCAGAAACCTGCACGATGAGTTTGCCTTGATTGGCGCCGTCAAACAGCATGTTCAGGGCGGCGGGAGCCTGCTCCAGACCATCCACTATGTGGACGCGGTACTTTAGCCGGTCTTGCATATACCACTGCGCCAGGTGGGGAAAGGCTTCCATCATGCGCGGCACATAGTCCAGGACAATGAACCCTTCCAGACGGGCGCGCTGGACTAATAGCGCGCCTAAATTGACGGGGACAGGACTGCCGGCATTGTTGTACTGCGAAATCAAGCCACACAACACAATACGGGCGCGCAGATTGATGCGGCTGAGCACGGCGTTCAGAATGGGCCCGCCCACGTTGTCAAAGTAGATGTCTACGCCGCGCGGGCACAACGCTTTCAACCGTTCGGGCACGGATTCGGTCTTGTAGTTGATGGCGGCGTCAAAGCCCAGTTCTTCCGTGATCCAGCGGCACTTTTCGTCCGTGCCGGCAATCCCCACCACGTGACAGCCATGAATCTTGCCAATCTGCCCCACCAGCGAACCCACCGCGCCCGCCGCCGCCGACACCACCAGCGTCTCCCCCGTGCGCGGCTGCCCAATTTCCAGCAAGCCAAAATAAGCCGTCAAGCCAATGTGCCCAAACAACCCCAGATGAGCCGTCAGCGGCACGCCCAACTCAGGCACAGGCGTCAGCCCGCGCCCATCGTTAAGGGCATACAACTGCCACCCCAGCAAGCCCATCACCCGATCCCCCGGCTGGAAACGCTCATTGGCGGATGCCTCTACCACGCCTAACCCCGTGCCGCGTACCACGCTGCCCAAAGGCAGTGGCGGCAGATAGGTGCGCGTTTCGTTGAGCCAGCCGCGGTTGGTGGGGTCAATGGAAAGGTAAACGTTCCGCACCAACACCTGACCTTCTTGCAGGGCGGGCACAGGCTCCTCCACCCAGTCAAAGTCGCTTTCCTCCACCCGTCCCACCGGGCGGGCAGCGATGCGCCATTGCTTATTTATTTGTGTCATACTGTTTTTGTTCCTCGTATCATGAGCCATAAACCCAGGCAAGAAGTTCGCCTTCAGGGTAAGAAAAGCCCCTATCCCCCAACCGAGAGGGTGAGGGGCGCGCTGCCCCCCTCACCCTCTATTACCTACCTGCGGGCGCAAAGCTGCTATTGTATCGTGAAGAAGAGGGAAGCGAAAGGGGAAAGGAATCCGGGAAGCCTCGTTTCCACCACCAGCTAAAGGGGCAAGTCCATTTGAATTGAAGATTGCTGCCGCGCGTCTTGCCTGATTGGTGGAAAGCGAGAGACAGGTTATACTCCACCCGTATGAGGTTACAGACCAGATCACTGTGATAAACATCGAGATTGCCCATTTCCGAGAGATTGCCATTGCCAGCCTGAGCGGAGAAATTGACAGCCGCACCAGTGGACTGGTGCAAGAACGGCTGCTGCCGCTGGTCAAG
>JAGVTM010000385.1 GCA_019136785.1 Chloroflexota bacterium
TGCTGCCGGAGACGGGAGCGCCGTTGATTTCGGTAACCCAGAAGAGGCGGGCGTTGGCGTCTGCTTTGGTCAGAATGGTGTAATCGGTGAGGAAGACAGTGAGGCAGTCGTTGAGAACGCCCGCGCTCATGCGCAATTGATAGATACCTGGCGCGACTTCTGCCGGCAGCAGCAGTTCCTGGGTGTTGTTATACTCCTGCGCCGCATAGGTTGTTTCGGCGCGCCAACTGGCTGCCAGCGGCGCGCTGCCCACCTCAGGGCAGTCTACTTCCTCTGGGCTTTGCGTGGATTGCAGCAGTTCCAGATTCTGGCGCAACCATATTTCGTCTACCTGATATAGGGCAAAATCCAATGGTACGCTCCTGGCGGAAACAGCCGTGTACTGTAGGGCGCGGCGTCCAGAAGCGTGCACCAACTGCACGCGCGGGCCAAAACCAAACGAACCGACGCGCGAGAGTTCGCCTGTGCGGAAACGCCAGGTATAGGGCGTCCCCAGAATTTCTTGCCCGCTGGCGCTGCGCACGGCGCTATCTATGGTGACGACGTACTCTGTCTGCGCCGCAAAGCGGCTTTCGGCAGGCGTAAAGGTGACGGTGTTATCCTGCCAGGTGAGCGACCCATTGATGGCGGGCGTGATCTGCAATGCCGACGCCAGACTGTTGGCGTCTACGGCTTGATTAAAGGTAATCGTCAGGAGGCTGATGGGATGGACATCGTTACCCTTCGGCGTGGCCTGGACGATAGGCGCTGGCGTGGTAAAGGTAAACGGAGGCACATCTGCGAAGGTCGCGCCAGCGTTGTCTTGAATGGGTTGGCTAAAGGCAACGGTATAGGTCGTGTTGGTGGGCAGAGTACCGTCAGGCTGGAAAGTGGCTTCGGTTGCATCGTCATTCCAGGTGAAGCTGCCGCTAAGTTCGGGCTCTAATTGGAAAGCGGCGACGAAACTATCAGGGTCTACGGGGTAGGAGAGCGTAAAGCGCACGGCGGCGTCAGCAAAGCCGGGCCTGGTGATAGCGGTCCCGGCAATCAGCGCTGGCGGCGTATAACGCCAGGTGTAGGCGCGCGGCAGCGGCACGCCCAATTGGTCGGTGCAAGAGGCGTCCAGAGCGAAAGTGTAGGCGACGCCTAATCGCAGCGGCGTCTCTGTGGTGACCAGCAGTTCATTGTCTTGCCAGCGCAAGGTAACTTCGGCAGACGTCTCATCGGCGCCGGAAATGGTTGCCTGGGGCAGGCAGTCTGTATCCATGGGTTGGTTGAAGCGAATGAAAAAGACAGGCTGCTGTGCGCTGCCCAGCGACTCATGGCGTTGGTAGCTGATAACTTGCGGCCTGGCAGCAATGTGTAATTCCCAGGCATACGCCTGGTCGAGGGGCTGCTGCGCCGCACTGCGCAAAGTTTCATTTAAGGTGAGGGTGTAGCGGCGGCGCGGTTCAAAATTGCTGTCGGGGATGAAGGTCAGCTCTGTCTGGTCGCTGTTCCAGGTAAAACTGCCTATACGGCGCGGTCTGACAATGAGCGGCTCGTCGCCGCCGCTGGCGCTGTCCATTGGCTGGCTAAACTGAACTACCAGGGGGCGGTTGATAGGGTAGTTGTCTAGTTGGAGGCTGTCGGGCAGGGCCAACATAGCTGTCAGTGGGGCTTCGGGCATGATAGCAACAGATGTGGCTGCCGTGGTGGGTGGCATGGTTGTCCCGGCAGGCATGGGTTGTAGCGAGACAGGGATGGCATCTTCCTGGTTTTCATCGCGGCGACATGCCGGCAGCAGCAAGCCCAAAATTAACGCCAGAAACAGAAGATGAGAGGTGATATGCCGCGTGCGCATGGGATTGTCCTTTAAGAAGGTGGGTCGAGATTATTTGTACAAGAGCGCGGATTGCCTGAGGGGACAGGTGTGCGGAACAGACAAATGATTTTGGCGGCTCTGCTTTTATTATAGCATAACAGACGCCACAAATATTGCCTGACGCCAGGTGACTGCCTGCTGTACGATTGGGCAACGATGACGTTTATACAACCGGCAGCCGTAATTTGGGTGGCAGAACGGTGACCAAAAGGGTGTGGCGGACGACTAATTTTGTTGACTAATAGAACATATGTGCTATAATTGTTTTGGGTTAATCAACGACTGCTGCCTACATTGTCGTCCAAAACACAAACACACAGGAGAAAAAGATGTCTAATCATCGTCTGGTTCACGTGGAAATATCTTCGCGCGATAGGGCTGAATCTGCCCGGTTCTATGAAGAAGCGTTTGGTTGGAAGATGCAGGAATTTCCCG
Source organism: Chloroflexota bacterium (assembly GCA_019136785.1). GTDB lineage: Bacteria > Chloroflexota > Anaerolineae > Promineifilales > Promineifilaceae > JAGVTM01. Next base: position 2,279 of record JAGVTM010000385.1, read on the forward strand.
AAATGAATTACACCACCTGGGAGGGGGCGGGTGGTTTGGGTGGGGGGTTCAATCCGATAAGTGAGCACGTGCCGGCAGGTTCCATCGTTGTTTATATTCACACCGATGACCTGGACGACTCCCTGAACAAAGTGCAGGCGTTGGGGGGCAGCGTAGTCATGCCGCGTATGAACGTCCCAGGCGTAGGCGATATGGCCTGGTTTAAGGACCCCAGCGACAACATCCTGGCCCTGTTACAGCCAGAAGCCGCCATGTAACCCGGCGCTTGCCGCCTTTAGGTTTCCTGACGCCGTTCACTGATGTGCCGTTGCTGGTTGCCGGCAGTGAACGGCGTTTTTTGTCTGGCAGCACTCAATCAGCGGGCGTGCACGGTGATCACCGCAGGCACGGTAGCCAGCGTGCCCAGACCTTCGACAGGCTGCGCCAGCAGGATGCCTGTGGAAGCGCCGCCGTCCAGGTTGAGGGCGATGTCAATATCCAGGTCGCTGCCGTTGAGAAACTGGCTCAAACCGTGCAAGGTAAAGCTGCCCCAGCCGGCCGCCAGGAAGATGATCCGTCCCTGTCTGTCCTGGGCCACGACAGTGCGGCGAGATGGATGGTTGTCTGGTTCGTTGTAGCCGGGCGCGCCGTCTGGCTTGACCAGCATGGGGAAAGATTGTAGCGCCGCCAGCAGGGGTTCGGCGGGATCGTAAGGCTGCTGTGCCAACCAGCGCAGTTGAGGGCCCTGGGGCGTGATGGCGAACATGCCGGCAAAATCCCCATAACTGACGCCGCTGGCCTGCCCATTGACCACAATCAAACCCGTAGCGGTGAACTCTGGCGTGAAATACCCGCCATTTATCACCGCCAAAGCCCCTGTTTCCGATTGCCAGGCAGTCAGCGACTGCGGCTGACCAGGATGATAAGCGACGTCAAAGCGAAACAGCGCCGGGGCAAAGCGTAGCAGGTATATTTGCTCGTAGGGCTGTCCCTGCGCCGTAAGCAGATAGATAATGCGCCTTTCTAACCCTGGCTGCAGCAGTTCCCAGCCCGTATCAGGTAGCAGCGGCGGCGGCGTGGGCGTAGCTGTGATCGGCGGCGGCGTGGGCGCAGGCAATGGCCTCGGGGCCAGGTCAAATCTACCCTGGCAGCCTGCCAGGAGCCATAATAAACCCCACAGCCAGCGCCAGAAATGCTTTTGGGTTGGTTGGATACGGGAGAGCAGCGCCACCGTTCAAGCTACAAGCACACTGTCTGTTTCCAGACTGATGTGCGTGCGATGGACGCGCAGCGACAGGGGATCGAGACCCAGCGCCAGGGCCACTTCATCAGGTCGTCCCGTCTGTGCCGGCAGCAGTGCCAGACGCATGGTCAACTGCAGCCAGCCATCGCTGTTTTTACCTATGGACAGTTCGTGCACAAGCGGGCGCAGGTCGTATGTCTTATCGCGCCGCGTCCGCGGCAGCGCTGGCGCGGCTAACAACTCCGCTACCCGCTGCGCCAGTTCCGTTTCATCTATCGGGTCTAATAATGTGACGACGTAGGTGGCATCTACGGTGCGGTTTTGCAGCGGCGGCTCAGCCAGAGGCACTTCAGTAATGGCGTGGATGACGATACCTGGGGCCATGCGGGCGGCGATTTGCGCCTGGGCTGCGGCCGGGTCAACGCTCTCTTGCAGCCAGATGTCCACCAGTTCACACTCGCTGGTGAACCCCAGCGGCAGAGCCGTCGCCAACTGCATTCGCGGACGTTTGTTGAACCCCTGGCTGTACGAGATGGGCAAACGGGCGCGGTTAAAAGCGCGCTCCAGCGTGCGCGCCAGATCAAGATGACCGGTGTAGCGGGTCTGACCAATTTTGCTGAATTGGATTCGTAAGCGTTGGACGTAGTTTGCTTGCATAATGGCGCTGAATAGTCATTGGGATGAGTAGATTGTAACCTGACCAGCAAACCTGCGCCACTGCGCGTTGAGTTTAGCCGGGCATGTGGGTACAATTTTGGGTTATGATACGCCGTTACCTGTCCCGCTTTGTTTTTTCAGGCAGCCTGCTGCTGGTCCTATGGCTGGCAGGTTGTGCTGCTGCTGTGACGCCAGAGGTGCCGCCCGGCTGCCGCCCACGGCTACGGCTGTGCCCACTCCCACGATTTACGCCTCACCATTTCCCACCTACGAGGGCGTCCCTACGCCTGACCCGCCGCGCTCCCTGGCGCCGGGCACAGGCGGCGAAGTAGGATCGCATCAGGTTTCCTTTGGCGAGAACCTGGGTTACATTGCCACCCAATATGGCACCACCGTAGAGGAATTGATGCGATTAAACGGTCTGAGTGAGGCCGACCTGCTTTTTGTGGGGCAGGTGCTGCAAGTGCCTGGCCCGCCAGCGGTGATTGGGCCTGATGTGAAGTTGATCCCAGATAGCGAATTGGTCTATGGACCCGCGGCGCGTCATTTTGGCATGATGGCAGCGCTTGTGCCCTACGATGGTTTCTTGGTGCAATACAGCGAGGACGTGGAAGGGGAGATCATGACGGGCCCGGCGATTGTGCAGTTGGTGGCAGATCGGTTTCAAGTGAATCCGCGCCTACTGTTGGCGGCGCTGGAATACCGGTCGGGTTGGGTGACGCAGCGCACAGTGACACAGCCACAGACGCCTATGGGGTATGGTAAGGCAGGTTATGAGGGGTTGTACCGCCAGCTAGGATGGGCGGCTAATTTGCTGAATTGGGGATTTTACGGTGTATTGGAGGGCGGGCTGACCAGTTTCACGCTGGCGGATGAGACGCGGGTGGGGTTTGCGCCGGGGTTAAATGCCGGCACTGTCGGCCTACAACTGATGTTAGGTTCTGGCGACACAGCTACTTACGAAAGCTGGCTGTACGACATTGGTCCCAATGGTTTGTACAGCACCTACTTGCGTCTGTTTGGTAATCCATTTGCCTACACCGTGGATCCGCTCTGGGTCTCCTCCCTGGCGCAACCTGCTTTCGAACTACCCTGGGCGGCTGGCGAGACCTGGTATTTCACGGGCGGGCCTCATGGCGGGTGGGCGTCCGGCTCAGCCTGGGCGGCCCTAGATTTTGTCCCGAACAATGAGCAGTTGGGCTGTTACCCTTCGGATGCCTGGGTGCGCGCTGTGGCTGATGGGGTGGTGGCGCGTGCCGGCAAAGGCGCCGTCGTCATTGATCTGGATGGGGATGGCTATGTGGGCACGGGCTGGGCTGTCCATTACATGCACATGGAGAGCCGGGATCGCATTCAGGCAGGGGCAATGGTACGGGCGGGCGATCCCCTGGGACACCCCTCTTGCGAGGGCGGTTACTCCAATGGTACGCACGTGCATATTGCCCGCACCTACAACGGACGCTGGGTGTCCGCCGATGGGCCGATACCATTTGAGATGGGGGGATGGATTTCGCAGGGGTTGGGACGAGAGTATGATGGGTTATTGGTGCGCG
>JAGVTM010000656.1 GCA_019136785.1 Chloroflexota bacterium
TTTTCCAAAATCGTTTCTCCCCCCGCCCTCAAACCACAATTGGTCTGGAACCACCGCCTGCTGTATCCTTAACATCTGCCGCCGGCAGCGCCCCCGCGCCCTTCCCCCGTTCATTGAGCGGCGAAAAGGCGCCGGCGCCGCGCAAATTTGGCCGCGTTCGCGCCCCAAATTGCCCATCACGATTAAGTGCGGCGCTACCCAGACGCCGCAGATTGCCTGAAAAACAGAGACGTAACAACCTGATGCCGGCATCCAACGTAAAGAACACATAACCTGTAATGGTCACGATTAGCTAACCCGCCAGGACACCAAGACCGATCCTGACTATTATCGCCCGAACGCAAAAAACCCAAGCCCCAATCTTCGCGCCCTTTGCGTCTTGGCGGTGAGAAAACTCTTAGCAACTTGTGACCAATACAAAAGAACGCACAATGACCCGCAAATCGGCACTCAACCACCACAAGGATGAACGATATGGCTGGAGAAAATAGCATCCGCTACAGTCAACAACCAATCCGCTACATCAACGCCGCCAACAGCATCACCGTTTTGCGCTTCCCCCTGCTCATCCTCATTGTCTGGCTCCTCTACGAAGGAGGCAGCCCCGGCCGCATTGCCGCCGTCGCCCTGGTGGCCCTCCTCATCTTCATGGACACCCTCGACGGCGTTGTTGCCCGCCGCCGCGGCGAAACCACCCTCCTGGGCAGCGCCCTGGACATTGCCACCGACCGCGCCGTGGAAATCGTCCTGTGGGTCGTCTACGCCCACCTGACGTTGATACCCGTCTTCATTCCCCTGGTCGTCATCATCCGCGGCGCGCTCACCGACTCCATTCGCAACGTCGCCGTGCAGCACGGCATCTCCGCCCACGCCATGATGCGCTCCCGCCTGGGCAAATGGCTCGTCGCCTCCCCCCCCATGCGCACCGGCTACGCCCTGGTCAAGATTTTTGCCTTCGTCACCCTGGCGCTGACCCTGGCCCTGCAATCCAGCGGCGCCGCCTGGACAGGCGTTTATCAGGCCGCTGTCGCCGCCAGTTGGCTGGCTGTCGCCATCTGCATAGCCCGCGGCCTCCCCGTCATCCTGGAAGCCCCCTCCTTCTTCCAATCCCTGGAAAAATGAACAGAACACGAGAGACTGGAGCAGTCTCCAAGACTGCTCCAGTCTTAGAATCTCTCCCCATTAACCATTCACCTATTCACCCATTCACCCATTAATTATTCTTTGCTCCGCCCATGCGCCTGGAAAACGTCCTAAACAACAAAACCATCACCCAAAGCGGCATCCGCCTGGCGCAAGCCACGCCCCCCCGGCTGGGCTATGCCCTGGCAAACTGGGCCGCCGCCGCCATCGCCGCCGTCCGCCCCGCCATCTACCGCACCGTCCAGACCAACCTGCACCAGGTCCTGGGCCCCCACACAGACCCCACGCGCCTGGCGGCAATTGCCCGCGCCGTTTTTGTCCATGCCGCCCGCTTTAACTACGAGTTTTTTCACGCCATTGACTACAGCCCGGCCCAACTGCTGCAAACCATACACATCCCGACCGACATGGCGGCGACAATTGCCGAAAACAGCGCGCAGGGCCGCGGCACCCTGTTGCTCGGTACGCACATGGGCAACTTTAACCTCGGCCTTTTGGGATTGAGCGCCTGCGGCCTGGAAATCCAGGCGCTATCCCTGGCAAATCCCAACCAGGGCTTTGTTCTGCTCAACCGGCTGCGCGCCCGCGGCGGCATGGAACTCACTCCCATCACCCCCCAATCGCTGCGCCAGGCTATCGCCCGCTTAAAGCGAGGCGGCATCGTCATGACCGCCTTCGACCGCCCTATCCCCGAAGAACGCCACCTGGTCACCTTTTTCGGGCAACCGGCTTATTTTGCCCCTGGCCCCGCCCGCCTGGCAGTACTCGCCCAGGCAGGCGTGATCATGGGAAGCTGCCACTATGATCCAGACGCCGGGCACGTGCTGCACGCGCAGCCGGTGGACATGGTGTACACCGGAGACAGGCGACACGATCTCGACGTGGCCGTAACGCGCATGGCCCAGGTGTTAGAAGGCTACGTTCGCCAGCGCCCCGAACAATGGATGATGTTCTACCCTTTCTGGCCCCATACGCCCCTCCAATAGGACACATTCCTTCTGACCACTCACCACTCGCCACTCCCCTATGATTGACACCCTCCTGGAGATGATGCGCTCCCTATGGACGAGCTTGCAGCAAGGCCAACTGCCAGAGCTAGGGCATTGGACCTATATTGTCGTGGCTCTGCTGGTGATTGTGCAAGGGCCCCTGATGACCCTGCTGGCTGCCGCCGCCGCCGCCGCGGGATTGCTGCGATTGCCGCTGGTTTTTGCCGCGGGCGTGTTGGGCAACCTGGCGGCGGATATATTGTGGTATAACGTGGGACGTGCCGGCAAAATCCCCTGGTTCTTGCGTTTCACCGCCCCCGCGCGGCGCCCCCTGTTAGAGAAAAAGATCGCCTCCTTACAAGCCGGCATGAGCAAAAACGCCACCCGCCTGCTGCTGCTGGCTAAACTCTCCACCGGCTTTGCCGTCCCCACCCTCATCGCCGTGGGCTTAGCCCGCGTCCCCTGGAAACGCTGGTTCCCCGTTGCCTTCCTGGGCGAGACCATCTGGACCGGCAGCCTGGCCCTGATTGGCTACTTCGCCAGCAGCTACGTCGCCCGCTTCAGCCAGGACGTCCGCCTCTTTGGCTTAGTCATGACCATCCTCCTGATGTGCGCCTCCGTCTGGCTGGCGCACCGCTACTTCAAACGCAACGGCTTCACCTCCTCCAATTAACCATTCACCCATTCACCAATTAATTATTATCCCGCAACAAACGCGCCAACGCCGCTGCCTGCCCCGTCTGCCGCCGTCAGGAAGCACACCCACCTGGAGAACGACATTCTTTTCCCCCGCGCCATCGAGTCGGGGGTGTCAGGCGCTGCCATATGCGCCAATTTATAGTCACCGGATGGCCAGCGAGCGTGTGTAAAATCTTCTCTGTCTCCGCTTTCCCCGCGGCGTTGTCTGTGTAGGCAATAAACGCTTGCAGCGCACCAATAACCTGCGCCCCGCCAGGTTAGACATAGGCTTTTGTTGTGAAAATCAGCATTCCCTGTAAGGGCTGAGCTTGTGCCTGCCCTGGTGGGCGGCCACAAGAGTCGCCCCTACGAATGGAGGCGCAGCAATTGGCGGAACTGGACTGAATTGAGAATAGTGACGGGAACGGCTATGTTCAACTCCAGCAAATCTTTATCTCCCGACACCAGATAATCCGCCCGGCCGACGACGGCATAGGCGATCAGGTAATCATCTTTTGCGTCGTGGGTAATGGGCGGGATGGCGGCCGTAATCCGCGGAATTTCTTCACACAGGGATTGCAGTAAAACGAGAAAGCGGTGCAGTTGCGCTGCGGTGATGATATGCAGCAGGTGCGGCTTGCGTTTAACCGTTTTTTCAATTTCGCGCAGGAGTTCGGCCGGCATGAGCAGCGTCGCCCGCCCCGCCACAACCTCGTTGAGCAAAAGGGTGACAAAGCTGTCATTACGCGGTTTGAGCAGGTAGGCGATGAATAGATTAGCATCTACCAGAACGCGCATCGGCCGCTCCTTTGCCGGGCGATTTTCAGAATCGCCGCCCGATTGTAACTACTAAGCCTCTCTGGATTTTCACCGCTAAGACGCGAAGATCGCAAAGAAAAACCAGGGAATCTTGGCGTCCTTTGCGTCTTTGCGGTAAGTAGATACGCCCGATTTAGAAAATCGGGCTGAGGTTCTCAATCGCCTCCCTGACAATCTCATCGGCAGCTTCGTCTGCTTCCTCTGCCCGCATCTGAGCATTTCTGGCCTGGACAGCCTGGGCAATTTGCTGCAGTTCGTCTAGCGCCGCTTGCCGTCGCTGCCGTTCTCGCGCCTCCTGCAGCAGCGCGTAATCGTCGTAAGGGATAATGACGGCTTCCGCCTGTCCCCGGTTTTGAATCACCACGTCCTGGCGGTTCTCTTTGACCCAATTAAGAAAGGCGCTCAGTTGTTGTCTCGTTTCGCTTACAGATACGGTTTTGATCATGTTAGTAGCCCTCGTAAGTCGAGCTGCCTACTCGCTCGACGCGCGATCTATAAAATCGCGCTGCAGCAGCCATTTTGATGGCCAATGAGATAGACATTTACATGTACATAGTATCATTAGTTGTGACCACGAGTCAACCTGAAAATTGCTGGAAAGCCTTGACAAACGCACTATGTAGTGGCATGTTTACTACCATGAGAGTCGTTATTGGAGAAATAAAATGACAGCCCTGACAATCCGTTTGCCAGAAAGTTTGCACAAAGAGATCAAATTGCTTGCCCAGGCT
>JAGVTM010000232.1 GCA_019136785.1 Chloroflexota bacterium
TGGCTGGCTTCTTCGAAAAACAGGACGCTGATTCACGCAGAAATTAGACGCTGATTGGCGCTGATAAAGGCCATGTAGACATCAATCTGCGCCATGGTCCGAGAGTCTGGAGCAGTCTTGGAGACTGCTCCAGACTGAACGGCCTGGCAGGTTGGCTGCCGGGCGCAAAGCAACGGTCACTCATTCACGAAAATCCGCTCCAACCAGTCCCGAATCTCCACCGGGCGCAGGAACTGCCCCAGAAACTGGTCATCCAACCACACCTCAAAATGCAAGTGGGCGTCCTCGCTGGGGCTGTTAATGGAGGCGGGTGAGCCGCTGTTGCCCACTGCGCCAATGAGCTGACCGCGAGCCACCGTGACGCCTGCTTTGATGCCTGGGGCAATCTGGCTCAAATGAGCATAACGGGTAACCAGACCATTGTCATGCTGAATCCACACCTGCCGCCCGCGGTAGCCATCCAGAGCGGCGGCGCTGGTGTAGCCTGACTGCTGCGATTCGGCGCGCCAGGCGGCTAAGGCGGCGGGCGATGCCGGCACGTAATCCACCAACGCCCGAATCACTCTGCCATCCGCCGCGGCGCGCACGGGCGTGCCCGGCTGCCAGTAGAAATCCACCCCCTCGTGAATACCCAGGCGGTAATGGCGCGGCGCGCCCGGCATCTGCAAATCCCGCATGGGCAAATCAGAGCCGCCAATGGGGATCAGCCAGCCGGCCATTTGCCCCAGGAAGGCAGGATCGTGCAGCCGGCTGTCCCAGGTGGACCCGGCGGGCACATCCAACGACAGTCTGGAGCCGCCGCCGGGGGCTGCGCTATAAAACCAGAGCCGATCCTGCCCGGCCAGGATCAACTGCTCGCCCACTGCGTCAGCCCAAATCGCCGTAATAGGCTGGCGGTCGCGCCGTTGGAATATAGCCTGCAGCCGGCCCTGGATGGGATCCAACGCCAGCAGGCGATGACCAGCTTGATCCAACACGTACACCGCCGTGGCGGTAGCTACCACCTGGCGGGGGCGCTGCAAAGTTACATTGGGGCGAAAAGCGCGGCTCAAAGCCGGTTCCGGGCCGTTCAATTGGTAGCGCAGCAGCGTGCCGGCATGATCCTCTTCGTTTTGAGCCAACAAGTAAACGGCGTCTTCATACACAGCCAGGTCCACATGATGGGCTTCAGGAATAAGCCAGGCAGACTCCGCGCCATCTGGCTGGTAACGCGAAATGTATTGGTAGCTGTTCTCCAGCAAGTAACTGGCGGCAGCGTCAGCCGCCAGGGCCACAAAATAATCAGAAGACGTGTCTGTCACCGGGCGATCATACCGCGCAAGCTGCCAGACGGCGGCGTCCGCAGCATAACGATACAGGTCGCCCGCGCGGTCCAAAGCTATCAGGTCGTCACCCGCCGCAGCCAGATCCAGCGGTTCCAATACGCGCACGTCCCCTACTTGGGCAGCGGGAGCCAGCAGCAGCTGCAGCGGCGCGGGCGCGCTCAGGTTCAGGGCCAACACGCGCCCACTGTCCAATATATAAGCCGTATCCTGCGCCACCGTTAAAGCCAGCGGGTGAACCAGGGAATTGGGAGCGAAACGCCAGACGTCCAGATTGCCCTCATCCAACCAGGTAAAGGTTGCCCCCTGGTCTATCGCTGCCGTTGCCAGCAGGTCATCTATGCCCGCCAACATCTGCTGCACGCCGGCCAGGTCGCTGTCCCACTGGTCGGGGCGGTCGGGGGGCAGCTTGACGCGGACGCTGGCAACACCCTGCCCGGCCAGATAGTCCACCCAGTTCCCGCTCAAACCCGCGTCGGGAACGGCGGCGTAGCGGCTGGCAGCCGTCAGCAGCGCCGCCAGGCGGTCGCCAGACCGGTTTTGGCCACAACTATCCCTGGACACCTGGGCCACGCCGCCGGGAGTATCTATCTGTTGGTAAAACAACACCAGCCAGGCGTCGTCCAGAAACGGGCGCAGCGCCTGGCTTTCTGGTTCGGAGAACGGGAAGGCGCCGCCGCTGCCGGCAGGCAATCCTTCCGGGTTGGCTGTCCAGAGGTTGCCGGGGCAATCATCATGACCGGTGTCCGCGTTGCGGTAAAGGTCAACCTGGGCGGCATTGAAAGGCTGACCTGCGGCAGCGCCGTCAGGATTGAGTTCGGGCACAATCCACAGGCTGATTAGCGGCGGCACCTGCTCAGGATGGGCGCGAAAATGGGCCAGTAACTGGCGCGGTAAGGACGAGCCTATGCCGGCAATAACCACTTTCAACGCTCCCCGCCCCACCACATGCGCCGTGACCGGAAGCTGTCCCCGCGAAACACCCAGGGTGACGTCCACGGCTGGCGTGGGCGAAGGGGTAGGCGTAGGAGACGGGGAGGGTGTGACGGTGGGGGTGGGTGTGGCTGTAGGCGTGGGGACAAAAGTGATGGGCGGCGCAGCCAGCGTCGCCGTTGCCGCCGGTGTGGGTAAAGGGGTAAAAACGGGTGAGAGCGTTGCCAGGGCGGCAGAAGTCTGCTGCTGGCAGGCTGCGCCCCACAGCAGGAGCGCCCACAGCGCCAGGAGTTGCTTTACTTTCATAAGACGGTATTGTAAGCCAGTCGCCCGGCTGCGTCACTCTCCTAACTGTAGGCGTTTCTTATGTTTCTCGTAAGCCTTACGCAAGAACCTTTGCTAGAATAGACAACAATCAACGGAAAACGGGCAACGGAAAACAGTGGCTCTACTGGTCACTGACCACTCGCCACTGATCACTATTTTTCGAAGGAGTGTTTTATGAGTCGTCGCACAATTCGACTGGGTGTGGCCCTGCTGGGACTGATTGCTATTGTGGCTGTGGGCTGGTATCTGGCGTCGCCCTTATTTATTAACCAAACAGTGGATGAAGCGCTGCCGGAGAGCGTCGCTGGGGTCAGTGAGTTGGTGGAAATTCCCTCTGAAGAGGAGTTGGAGCGAATTTCAGCAGAGGCTATCCGTTCCATTGAAGAAGCGGGGCTGGAGGGGGGCAGTGAGCCGGACAAGGTGATGGAGGAAGAAATGCCGGCATCCGCCCTCCAGGCGGCCGTCTTGCACACCGGCGAATTTATGGGCGCGGACGAATTTCATCAAGGCATGGGCAGCGCCGCCATTTATCAAGCCGCCGACGGCAGCCTGCTGCTGCGCCTGGAGAATTTCCGCGTCACCAATGGGCCAGACTTGCACGTGCTGCTGGCGAATGGCGAAAAGCCCACAGGCGAGGAAAATATGGGACAGTTCCTCGATTTGGGCGAACTGAAAGGGAACGTGGGGAATCAGAATTATGAGATTCCTGCCGGCACAGACCTGAGCATCTACAACAGCGTGGTCATCTACTGCCAGCCCTTCCATGTCGTCTTCGCCACCGCCACCCTGACGCCGTAGCTCCTGAGATTCAGGCTATCGCTGGCGTTGTTCTCCAGTTTGTTTCGCGTCCGCCTGGTCGCCCAAAAATGCGCCAGATTGGGGGATTTTGTTTGGCAACAAGGGAAGGGTGGGTATAATTACGCTCATTCCTTTCCCTTTCCTGCCTTGGGGCCTATGGGCGTTCATATTCTATAGTAGCGTGTCATTGCCATAGTCGCCTCACGCAGGTCCATTTCAGGATAAGGGTTGAAAGAGCAGGCTGTTTGGTCGTTAGCCTGCCATTTTACTATGGTGACCAGGCGCCAGATAGCCTGGGCATAAGAAAGGGGTGACTATGCCGGCGCAAAATCAGGATGTTGCAGCCAACGAGGGCGGAGCTGCCCACTCGACAATGGCTTTGTTGGTGGCTGACACCGATGCCACCCAGTCTTACGTGTTTGAATCCAACAAACTGCCCGAAATCCGCGGCGCTAGCCGGCAATTAACCGATCTCAACGAGGAGATTGGTCGCAATCTGGCGCGTGCTGGACATGCTGTTGTCTATGCCGGTGGCGGGGGTTTGCTGGCGCTGGTCCCGCCAACAGAAGGGGATCGGCTGGTGGAAGAAATCGAAAGTCTCTACCCGCAAGCAACTGGTGCAGCCACCATCACTGCCGCCTGGAGATCGCTGCCTCCTGGCGATGTCCAGCTATCTTTTGGCGAAGCAGTCAATTGGGCTGGCCACTGGCTGCGCCGACGCAAGGAAAGCAAAGCTGCCCCGCCCTTCTACGAAGCGCTGCCTTTTCAGACACGCTGTCAATCGTGTCAACAGCGTCCAGCGGATGCGCGCCTCTCCTTCCCCGATTGGGCGCTATGCCCCGTCTGCCATCACAAGCGGAACTATGTAGCGCGGGATTATTGGTTCAACGAAGCCGACCGGCAATTTCAGCAAGGGGGCATGACCTATTACCAGGAAACTGGCAGCCAGGTTGAGATACCCTTAACCCTGGAGGAACT
>JAGVTM010000312.1 GCA_019136785.1 Chloroflexota bacterium
TCATTGGAAGTAGGCGTGATCACAATCAAAGTGGTGCCGCGTGGAAAGATTTGCAGTTCGGCCTGCATCACTTGCTCAATCGTCAATTCCCCCTGGGTGTGCAGCACCGCCAGCGTTTCCAGGATTTTATTGCGCTGCCGTTCGCCGCGATCAGGCTGAATCACTTCCCGCCCTTGCGCGTAGGAGAGCAGTCCCACGTTGCGGTCATAGCGCAGGAAATATTGGGCCAGCGAGGCGGCAATCGTAATGGTGTACTCTTCGGTGGATTCTGGCAGTTTGTATGCCTGCTGCTGCATCCAGATGGGGCGGTCGGGGTCCATGCCGGCATACGGGTCCACCTTCACCGCCGCCACATGTCCAAACATGCCCATATCAGGCACAATCCAGATGTCCGCCAGCGGATCGAGTTCAAACTCCTTCACAATCAATCTGTCCCGCCGCGCTGTGCTGCGCCAGTGGATGCGGCTGTAGCTGTCGCCGGGAGCGTAATCCCGCACGCCAGCGGCGTTCGTCGTAATGTAATGCGTGCGCCGCCGCAGGGCGTCCCCGCCGGGTAGTACGCCAATGGGCAGCGCAAAATAGCTGATTTCTACCGTTGTGGGATACACCACCAGCGTTCCCTTCTGCGGCAAATCCCGCTGCATGGGGAACAGGCCAAACGGATCGCTCGTACTCAAGCGCAGGGGCCCAAGCTGGTACTGCCCCCGCTGCGAACAAACCGTGTTCACCCGCCACGTCTCATGGCTGCGACCGCCCAGGTTGGTGATCACGCGGCTGGCATGGTGCGTGGGCAGTCCCGAAAAATCCCGAATCTCCAGCCATAATTTGGGCACAACGCTCGTGTTGCGTATTGTGAAGCGCTCCTCAAAAGTGCCCCCCGCCTGCGCGTAGCGGCTGCGGGTCAGGCGCGAAAGATGCACCCAGCGTAAATTAGCCCAGGCCCAAAAAAACGAGACAATCAACAGCAGCCCCAGCAAATAAGCCAGGTTAAATAGCAGGTCCCGCCCGTTGCTCAACCCCCCAATCAGGGCCAGCAGGGCCAGTAACAGCACCACATTTCGTCGCTTGAACATGCTCAATCCTGACAAGGGGATCTGCAGCCGGGCCAGGCTGTCAGCGGTGGGCCGGCGCCTGTGCGCCAGGCACGGCAACCTTATCTATAATATCATTGACCAGCGTGCCCGGCTCCACGTCCTTGATGCGCGCCGCCGGGCCAACAATTATGCGATGCGCCAGGGCGGGCTCTGCCAGCGCCTTCACATCATCGGGCAGCACGTAGTCGCGGCTGAACAGCGCCGCTCGCGCCTGGGATAAGCGGTAAATGGAAAGCGCCCCGCGCGAACTGGCACCCAGGTAAACGTCATGGTGCAGCCGTGTTTGCCGCACGATTTCCACAATGTAATCCTTGACCAATTCATCCAGATAGATGCTCTTAATCGCCTCCTGCGCCGCCATTAACTCTTCCACAGAGACCACCTGTTCAATCACGTTCACCGGGTGCACAAACTGCTGGCGGTTGAGAATTTCGATTTCCTCCGCTTTATTGGGGTAGCCCAGGCGGATACGCAGCATGAAACGGTCAAGCTGGGCTTCGGGGAGGGGGAACGTGCCTTCATACTCAATCGGGTTTTGCGTCGCCAGCACCATGAACGGCGGTTTCAGAGGATAGGTAGTGCCGTCTACAGTCACCTGCCGCTCTTCCATGGCTTCCAACAGCGCCGATTGCGTTTTGGGCGTGGCGCGGTTGATTTCGTCAGCCAGCACAATTTGCGCATGAATAGGCCCAGGGCGGAACTCGAATTCTCTTGTTTTCTGGTTAAAGACGGACACGCCCGTGACGTCGGTGGGCAGCATGTCGGGAGTAAACTGGATACGCTTGAACTCGCAGCCCACTGAGCGGGCAATCGCTTTTGCCAGCACTGTTTTGCCCACGCCGGGCACATCCTCAATTAAGATGTGTCCCTGGCACAGCAGTCCCAGCACAGTAAGCTGCACCGCGGAACGTTTGCCAATAATGACTTTTTCCACGTTGCCAACAATACGATTGGCGATTTCTTGCACATCGGTCATGGTTTGTTTACTCCTGTCGGTAGATTGGGGCAGTTCGTCTGGCTCTACCAGTCTGAAAAGTGGTCCACAGAGGTTGGGCGAAAGGCAGGGATGCCGGCATTGCAATCATAAACCGTGATTATAACAGGCTGCCGCGGCAATCGGGAAAATACCAAGACAACATTAACCTGTCATCCTGGGCAAGCCATGCAAAGTATATCACCATTGCCTACAAAAGGTAGTAATTTGGTGTCATTTTGGGGTCAAAAGACGCCCCTCTCGCCAGGAAAGGGAGATGGGGGCTTCCCTCACATTGCTTTCCACCGCCATCCAAAAGGAGCAAACTCGTTCCCCTTGCCGGGGAAGGGGTAATGTAGGGCGAGTGCCGCGCCCCTCGCCCTCTCCGAAAGCCCCCTTCCCCCCTCCTGGGGGGAAGGGGGTTAGGGGATGGGGGCTTCCCTTACATCATTGATCCCGCCCAACAACCACAAGAGCAAGCCCGTTCAAATTGAGAATTGCTGCGCTGGCTTGTAGTTTGTTGACATGTCAACAAACATGGGGGATAATAATAGGAGGGACGGGATGCCAGACATGAGGTCCTCATGCACATTGCCCGCCTGATTGGCGGATGGTTGACTTCATTCCCACAAGGAGGTTCCAATGAAAACACAAACAACAAAGCGCGTGCGGTTGATAGCGCTGAGCGTTCTGGCGTTGGCGCTGTTGGCGCTTTCAGCCCGGCAGGCGGCGACGGCTGCGCCCACGCCAACTGCGCCCACCAATACCTGGTGCGCTGCCGGCAGTTTCCAGGGCTGGGACAACAGCGCCAATCCACTCTATGACGATGGCACAAACGGCGACCTGATGGCGGACGACGGCATTCTCTCGCTCGACTTCACCATTCCCACCGCCGGCCGCCACGAATGGAAAGCCGTCACCTGCGGCGACTGGGGCACAACCTTCCCGTCGCAAAACAGTTGGTTCTATACCGACAACGATAACCAGGCAGTACGCCTCACTTTTGACACGAACGACCATGCCGGGGATGCCGGCACAACCTACACCCCCGCCCAAAACATCGTCAACGTTGCCGGCGACAACCTGCCCGCCAGCTTTACCGCCGTTGGCGACTGGCAGGGCTGGGACAACGCCAACCCTGCTACCGCCATGACCGACCTGGGGCATGGTCTCTACTACCTGCAATACACCATTGCCACCGCTGGCGCATACCAGGCCAAAGTAGTCCAGACCGGCTCCTGGAGTGAGCAATTTGTGGCGGATGGGCGCGCCGTAGACGGCAGCCCCCTGGCTTTTGACGTTGCCGCCGACAACACCCGCGTCAGCTTCTTATTGGATACCCACACGGGCCGCGTGGCTATTGCCGGCAACAGCAATGGCAGCGGCAACTGGTGCGTGGCAGGCGGTTTCCAGGGGTGGGATAACGACGACACCCCCCTCAACGACGACGGTCTCTCTGGCGACTTGATCGGCGGCGATGGCGTCTTTTCGCTCGACTACACCCTGGCCAACGCTGGCCGCGATGAATTCAAGGTTGTCGAGTGCGGCAACTGGGGCAACGCCTACCCCACCAACAACGCCTGGGTCATTACCAGCGCTCCCAACCAGACCGTAAAATTCACCTTTGATACCAACGACCATAGCGGCGACGTCCTACCGTTATCCCCAGCGCAAAACATCGTCAACGCCTGGGATGATGCCCCCACAGCGTGGACTGCCGTGGGCGACTGGCAGGGCTGGGACAACGCCAACCCCGCCACCGCTATGAGCGACGTGGGCAATGGCTTGTACCTGCTGCACTATGAAATCGCCAGCGGCGGCCTCTATCAGGCTAAAATCTCGCAGACGAGCGACTGGGCGAACCAGTTCAGCGCCGATGGGCGTAATGACTCCAGCCCGCTCACCTTCCAGACCCTGGCTGATAACCTGACCATTACTATCCTGCTGGACGTGGACAGCGGGCGCTGGAACGTCTTTGTGCCCGAACCCGAAGGGGGCGCGGGCCACGATGACAACATCTTCTGGGATGACCTGGGCCACGACAGTCGCGACCCGCTCTACCGCACGCCCGGTGGGCCCGTCACCACCAACACCCCGGTCACCTTGCGCTTCCGCGCTGCCAGCAACGACCTGACCGCTGCCAAAGTGCGCGTGTGGGATGACCGCAATAACGTCAACATGCTGCTGCCTATGGCGTTGGCGGCGGACGATGGCGTCTATGAATGGTGGGAAATCACCCTGCCCGGCAGCCCCGACCCTACCATCTACTGGTACCGGTTTATCGCCATT
>JAGVTM010000374.1 GCA_019136785.1 Chloroflexota bacterium
GTAGTGTATAATCGGATTACACAGGAGGATTTCTTTTTGCCTTTAGGAACTGTTGCCAACAAATGCGGTCGGATTGCCGGAGCCAACATGGCTGGCGGGCATGAAACCTTTGTTGGCGCTCTGGGAACCGCAGCCATAAAAGTGTGCGACATGGAAATGCTGCGTACCGGGATGAGTGAAGCGGACGCCCAGCGCCTGGGTATAGAATACGCTACCAATCAGGTGACCGCTCCCAACCTGCCCGCATATTATCCGGGTCAGGAGGCGCTGCGAATTCAACTGCTTTACCACAAAGGCAGCGGACGCTTGCTGGGGGCCAATATAGCAGGACCCTTTGGAAGCGGAGCCGTTACGCGTGGCAACCTGCTTGCTGTTGCCATCCACGCCGGGCTGTGCACGGAGGAACTGGGCATGGTAGACCTTGGGTACGCACCGCCTTTTACTAATGTATGGGATCCGGTGCTCATCGCCGCCAACGCTGCCAAATGAACAAGATTTGTACCATGGCACAAGCCATAGAAAGCATTCCGGACGGGGCGATGGTGGCCATTGGGGGCAATACCCTTAACCGTGTACCCATGGAGGCTGTGTATCAAATGGCCCGTCAAAACAAACGCAATCTGCAGCTGGTAAAAACTGCCGGCGCTATGGATATAGACCTGCTTTGCCTGGCCGGTTGTGTTAAAAGCGTAGATGCGGGATATGTCAGCTATGAGAGCCAATTTTCTTTATGCAGGTATTACCGGCGGGCTGTAGAGAAGGGACAGGTAATAACCTATGAGCACGCATGCTACACGGTTATTTGTGCCCTTCGAGCTGCGGCCTACGGCATTCCCTTTATGCCTGTAAAGGGGCTTGGACAAACCCAGTTGATGGAATCCAATCCCCGGTTGGGTCATATTCAGGATCCTTTTGGCGGGCCGGACATTGCAGTAGTACAAGCGATTCGACCTAATTTCGCGATTTTGCATGTACACTATGCGGATCAGGCGGGCAACGCGATGATTTGCGGTCCGGTGTATGAAGACCTGTTAATGGTGCAAGCGTCGGAGCGGGTGATTATCACCACGGAAGAAATTGTTCCTGATAACTATTTCCGCCGGCAGGATATCAAAGCCCAAATACCGGCCTTTCAAGTGGAAGCGGTGGTGCATGCGCCCAAGGGCGCCCGTCCAACAGCCATGCCCTTTTGTTACCCGGTGGATGAAGCAGAGGTTCGCGCGTTCCAGGGTCTGGGCGCGGCCGAACAACTTTCCAAGTATTTAGAGGGACGACGGGAGGCGGCGCGATGATTCGGCTCAGTGACATGATGACTGTAGCCTTAGCCCGCCTGCTAAGGGATGGCGAAACTGTTTTTTGCGGCGTTTCCTCCCATCTGCCTTTGGTGGCCGCTCTTTTGGCTAAGAAACTGCACGCTCCCGGGCTTGTCCTGCTGAACATTCCCGGCGGTGTGAATCCGGAAAAGCCCCGCTTATCCAGGATCACCAGCGCCGGTAGCGAACTGTGGGACAGCGCGGCTGCCGAAATGACTCTGGCTCAGGTTTTCGACCTGTCCATGCGGGGCGGCTTGGATGTAGCCTTTCTCAGCGGTGTCCAGATGGATAACAGGGGCGGGGTGAACGCTTCCCTTATTGGGGACTGGCGGCAGCCCAAAGTGCGCCTTCCCGGTGGCGCCGGCAGCGCGGTATTGATACCCACAGCCAAACGCGCCATCCTCTGGCGGACCAAGCACGACCGGCGAACTTTTGTGCAACAGGTGGATTTCCTGACAGCCAAAGGTAATGTAAGCGATGTGATGACGCCACTGTGTCATTTTGTCGCCTGTCAAGGAGAGCTGCTGCTAAACTCGGTGCACCCATATACTAGCATTGAGGAAGTTGCCGAAAACACAGCGTTTCCCATTCGTTACAAAGTGCTCAGAAAAACCACCCCTATCAGCGATGCGGAGATGTCCGCCTTGCGGGAAGTTGATCCGCATGACCTGCGTTCCATCGAATTTTAACCAATCGAACCGATTTAAGCGAATATCCGGCGGTTGATGCAAACCGCCTGATAATGGGGGAAACCCCAAATAAATAAAATGGAGGGACTCTATGAAAAAATTACTCTCGATGTTGCTAGTTCTCGCCATGGTGTTCGCACTGACTTCTGTCAGCGTTGCTGCAGAAACACCCAAGAACCCCGTGGCAGGCAAGCGCGTGGCCTATGTCATGCTCCTGCCGTCCGCCACCATTTTCCAAATGTTCAAAGACTCCTGCGCAAACCTAACCGCAGCCTTGGGCGTGGAATTTGAATTCTACTTCTGCGACGGTGACTTCAACAAGTGGCAGGACACCATCCGTACCTGTGCAGCTGCAGGCTTTGACGGACTGCTGATCAGCCATGGCAACCGCGATGGCTCCTATGTCTTCCTCAAGGAAGTCATGGAACAGTACCCCGACCTGAAGATCGCTGCATTTGACACCCTGTTGTATGCCGATGGCGAATACCAGAAATTACCCGGCCTTACTCAGTATTTCCAGGAAGACGCAAGCTTGGTTACCGTATTGCTGGATCAGATGATTGCTGAGTTTGGCGAAGGTGTCCGCCTGATCAAGGTTTGGCGCGGCCCCAACTACAACAGCCCCTTTGATCGCCGTGAGGTTGGCTGGCAGGAATACGAAGCTGCCGGCAAGATCAAGACTGTTGGCGAAGTGCAGCCCCTGCAGGATTCCATCGATTCCGCCAACGCTGTAACCGCTGCCTATCTGCAAGGCTTCAACCGTGATGAGGTTGACGGCCTCATTGCTTACTACGACTTGTATGGCCAGGGCACCTATAATGCCATTATCGAAAACGACAACTATAACGGCACCGTAGGCAAAGCTCTGCCCATGGCTTCTGTTGACATTGACCCTGTCGACGTGACCAACATGCTCACCCGCCCGGACATCTGGACGGCAGCTGGCACGACTGACTGGACTCTGAACGGCGAAATCGGCATGCGCATCCTGCTGCTGCAGATGGCCGACGAATATGACAAGATCTATGACCCCGCTAGCGACCAGTATGGTGTGGATGTTGTTGAAGTGCCCGGTTCTCCCATCTTGGCAAAAGATCTGAAGCCCACTTCCACCGTAGATAACCTGGCTGAAGTGGCGCCCGATACTTACGGCAACCTAAGCTATCTGTCTGAAACCGACTGGATGCCCGCAGACCTGATTCATAAATAAGACTTTTGCGCAACAGCGCTATATTACGTAACTACCTACGGAGAAAGCGTCGGCCA
The DNA here is from genome assembly GCA_019136785.1 of Chloroflexota bacterium. Lineage (GTDB taxonomy): Bacteria > Chloroflexota > Anaerolineae > Promineifilales > Promineifilaceae > JAGVTM01. The sequence continues at coordinate 3,269 of JAGVTM010000374.1, forward strand.
ACCTCCGGCGCTTTCTCCCCCTTCTTAGCTTAACAGGGGGAAACCATGGAAAGAATAACCCTGGGGACCAGCAAGGTCTCTATAGAATTTCCCGGTGTAAAGGCGCTTTCTGATGTGGATTTTGAGGTGACTACCGGTGAAATCAGGGCGTTGGTCGGCGCCAATGGCGCCGGTAAGTCAACGCTGATGAAGGCGTTGTCGGGTGCCAACCCGGGCTATACCGGAGAAATCCGCTTGAACGGACAACCCATTGAGATTCGCACCCCGTTGGCGGCAAAACGCAGAGGAATTCAAATTGTTTATCAAGAGGTGGATACCGCTTTGATACCTACGTTCACCGTGGGTGAGAATGTCATGCTCAACGAAACCATTATGTATGGCAAGCAGCTAATGAACTGGCGTGAGCTATACAGGCAAGCGCGCGCGGTCTTGGACCGCCTGCATATCAACGTGAATGTAAAAACGCTGGTGCAAAACCTCAGCCTGGCGGAAAAACAGATGGTACTCATCGCGCGAGCAATTCAAAGCAAGTGTAATTTTTTGCTGCTGGATGAGCCAACTGCCCCCTTGAGCGATGCGGAGACTTCCGAGCTGTTCGCGCTGGTGCGGCATCTGCGGGAAACTGAAAATATCGCCATTGTTTTTGTGTCCCACCGCATCAATGAGGTTATCCAGATTTGCGACAGCTATACGGTTATGCGCAATGGCGAAATCGTAGATACCACCCCCATTACCCCAGAAACGACCACCAGCGAAATTGTAGAAAAAATGCTGGGGCGTAGTATCTCGGAAAGTTTTCCCAAGGAAGAAACCATTATTGGAGAAACGGTGTTGGAGGTGGAAAATCTTTCTGGTGCGGACGGCAAAGTAGACAATGTGTCCCTGACTGTTCGTAGCGGGGAGATTATCGGCATTGCGGGCCTGGTAGGTGCCGGTAAGTCCGAGCTGTGTAAAACTCTTTTTGGTGCCTATCGTAAAACGGGAGGCAGCATTAAGCTTCACGGCAAGGAACTGCGTATGCGTATTCCATCCCATGCAGTGAAAAATGGTTTGGCCTTAGTACCGGAGGAACGGCGGAAGGAAGGAG
>JAGVTM010000593.1 GCA_019136785.1 Chloroflexota bacterium
TATTTCATCGCGGGCGGGGTGATCGAGGTGCAGTTCCAGATTGCCGGCAGCAACTTCCTGCGAAGCCTCTATCAACGCCTTAATAGGACGCCCAATGCGACTGGCGGAGACGTAGCCAATGAAGAGAGAGGCGGCGATGGTCAGCAGCAGCGTGGCTGACAGCAGGCGGTGAGCGCTGTTGACCTGGTTGGTAAATGGCTGCTGGGCCAGGCTTACGCCCACCAGCGCCAGATTGTTGCCAGGTTGGTTCAGGGGAAACAGAAGCTGATCATAGCGCTGTGAAGGCAGTTCCAGCAGGCGCTGCTGCGCGGCAGCGGCGGCAATCTGGCTGGCGGCGGTAGCCGAGAGTATCAGAGAATCCCCGGCGTTGTCTGGGTGGGTGGTTGCCAGTACGTCACCCTGGCTGTTGTAGAAAGTGATGTGGACGTTGGCGGCGGCAGCCAATTGTTGGGCCAGCGTCCCCAGCGAGGTATAACTGGTCGTTGTGGGGGGCAGGGCGGCGGTAACCGTTCCGTACCAGGCTAATTGGCGCTGCTGCTCCTCGGCGGTTAGCAAGAGACGCACCACCTGGCTTCGATTTTGCAGTTCGTGCTGCTGGTTGGCTTGCAGCATCGCTTCGATATAACTGGAAATGCCATAGGTAAGCAGGGCGGCGACAGCCAACGCCAGCAGGAAATAAGGCATCAAGATGCGCGTGCGTAGGGTAGGGTATATTGTTTTCCCGGGGGCCGGAAGATATTCGGTCATAGACAACTCGTTAGCAGGGTTTATAAAAGCGTCGTAACTGTACAGGCGCGGCGCAGTATAGTTACAGACAATCTACGGTATTCTACCCTGGGTTCGTTAACAACTGGCTTAACCCCTGAGTCAATGTATAAGCTGGCTGCCAGGCCAGCAGGGATTGCGTGCGTTGGTTGTCGGCTATCTGGATAGTATCTTCGCCAGGGCGGTCGGGCAGCATTCCTGGGCGAGGTTGCCCGCCGCGCCCTACCAGATCATAAATTTGCTGCACAACATCTCGCGTGCATGTGCCGTGGCCTGTACCCAGGTCAACGGTCATGCCGGCAGCCAACCCCACTACTGCCAGCCGCACCAGTCCGCCAGCCACATCGGCGACGTAGATCCAATCTTTGCGCTGCGCCCCACTGGTCATAGGAAAATCCTCCGCGGCGCGGGCTGCGGCAATTGCGGACGGGATCAAAGCCGGCTCTGGCTGGCCGGGGCCAAAAGCCTGGAAGATCATGGCCCCGCAAATGGGCCAGCCGTGCGTGTGGGCGTACATCTGGCAGAAGTTCCAGGCTGCCGCCTTGCTGGCGGCATAGACATTCATGCTGCTCCTTTCGCCAGGCGTGCGGGCTACGACAAGGCGCTCAACGCCGGCATTTTTCTCGAAACAGGCGCGCAGTAAGTTAATAGTGCCGTTGACGTTGTGGCGCAGCGCCAGTTCCACAGCCAGAAATGGGTCGTTAGCCCCGGCTGCCGCCAGGTGGATGACTACCTGCGGCTGCGCTGCCTGTACCGCGCGCGCGGTCAGAGGGAAGTTACGCAGGTCGGCGTAGACAGCTTGAAAGTCGGGGCGCAGCGGAGGCTGCGTCCGCTGCGTCCGCAGGCGTGGCGGCAGCAGTTGCCCGGCAGCGTAACTGTCTCGCAGCAAAATGGCAACTTCGTGGTTTTGCGCTAATAATGTTGGGACCAGGTGCTGCCCGATAAAACCCGTGGCCCCCGTGACCAAAATCTTCATGGAACTACCGGCGCGGCGTGGCGCTGCTGTGTAGAAAATCTTGATACCAGGCGATGGTTTCGGCTAACCCCGCTTCAATCGTATAGGCTGTTTCCCAGCCAAGTATCTGGCGGGCTGTGGTCGAATCCAGGTATTGATCCTGGATCTCGTTTCTGGCTTCATTGCGAATGATTGGCTGCAAGTGGGGATGGGGAGAAAGGCGGATGATCAACTCCACGATCTCTTGCACTGACCGGGGATTGTTGATGCCAAAGTTAAAGGCTTGACCGGAAATTGCCGGCATTCGCTCCGCCGCCAACATATACCCCCTGACCGCATCAGGAATATAGAGATAATCCCGCTTCATGCGACCATCGGAGCGGATAATGGGTGGCTGCTCGCGCAGCACGCTGCGAATGGTGCCGGGCACCACGCGGTTCCAGTTCAAATCGCCGCCGCCGTACAGGTTGCCGAATCGGGTTACCACGACGGGCAGGCCGTAGGTGTGGGCGTATGCTTGCAGGATTAAGTCCGCGCAGCTTTTGGAGACGTCGTAGGGATGCCGGCCCTGTAACGGCGCGTCTTCGCGGTAAGGCAGCAGGGGCTGGTCGCCATACGCCTTATCGCTGCTGGCAGCCACAATGCGGGTGACAGTGGGGTTGCGCCGCGCCGCCTCCAGCAGCGCCCACGTACCTTTGACATTGGTTTCAAATGTAGACAGCGGAGCGCGGTTAGCAATGGTGACAATGGTCTGGGCTGCCAGATGGAAAACGGTATCAATTTCATACTCAGCCAGAGTGCGTTCCAGCAGGGCGTAGTCGGCTACGTCGCCATAGACGACGGTGATACGCGGCAGGTTGCCAGCGCGCATCAACTGGGAATCAGGCACAATGTCGCGTATCAGACCGACGACATAAGCCCCGGCGTCCAGCAGCGCTGCCGTGAGCCAGGAGCCTAACAACCCGGTGCAGCCGGTGACAAATACCCGCCGGTCTTGCCAAAATGCGTCACTCACTTGGCTCACCATACTTTCCAGGGCGCGGACTGCTGCCAGATTTTTTCCAGTTCAATGCTGTCTTTTAAGGTATCCATAGAGCGCCAGAAACCGCCGTGTTTGAAGCGCATCAACTCGCCTTTTTCTACCAGGTGATTAAAGATGCTGGTTTCCAGGGGGGTGTCTACGTCGCTGTCAATGAGATCGAGCACGGCGCGCTCAAACAGCATAAAGCCGGCATTGACCCAGTGAGGCAGGCGCGGGTATTGCACGTATCGGGTCACCTGGTTATGGGCGTCTGCCTCCAGGACGCCGTATTGGTAATGCGCCTGGACGGCGGTGACAGTCGCCAGGCGACCATGCTGGCGATGAAAAGCCAGCAGTTCGGTCAGGTTAACGTCGCCCACGCCGTCGCCATAGGTGACAAAGAAGCGTTCGCCTGGCAGGTGGTCGGCTACCCGTTTGAGACGGCTGGCCTTTTCGGTAGAAATACCTGTGTCCACCAGCGTGACCTGCCAGGGGGCATGTTCGGCCGGGCTGTGGAAAGCCAGGTGAGGGGCAGGCGCGTCGCCGCTGTCTCCCAGCCAGATGGTAAAGTCACGCGCCAGGGCTTCGTATTGTAGGAAATAGCGGCGGATCTGGTGGGCTTCGTGTCCCAGGGGAAGTACGAAGTGGTTGAAGCCGTAGGCGGAGAAGATACGCATGACGTGCCAGATAATGGGGCGACCGCCTACCTCCACCAGTTCTTTTTTGGTGAGCGTCCCCCCGCGCATACGGGTTCCCTGGCCTCCACAGAAGATGACGACGGGAATGTTTTCGGTCATAGTGTTGTCAGGCGTTACGCCTGATGGCGCTGTTCCTGGGCGCGGGCAACCGCCTGGCGCAGGTGGGGCACAAATGGCGGATAGACGATGCCGGCTTCGGTGACGATGCCGGTGACGTAGCGGTGGGGGGTGACGTCAAAGGCCGGGTTGCGGGCGGAAATGCCGGCAGGCGCAATAGATTTGCCCCAAACGGATAACACTTCCTGCGCGTCTCGCTCTTCGATGGGGATCAGGTCGCCGTTAGCCAGTTCCAGGTCAATAGTGCTGGTGGGCACCACCGGGTAGAACGGGATGCCGTTCTCTTTAGCCACCACAGCCAGCTTATACGTGCCGATTTTGTTGGCAACGTCCCCGTTGGCTGCCGTGCGGTCGGAACCAACCAGCACAATGTTCACCTGCCCCGTGCGCATGAAGTGCCCGGCGGCGTTGTCGGCGATCAGGTCAAAGGAGATACCCCGCTGCTGGAGTTCCCAGGCGGTCAGGCGCGCCCCTTGCAGCCGCGGGCGGGTTTCATCCACCAGCACGTGCAGCCGTTTCCCCTGTTCGTGGGCAGCAAAAATGACGCCCAAAGCCGTGCCCCAATCCACCGCCGCCAGCGCGCCAGTATTGCAATGGTGCAAAATGGTATCCCCATCCGCAATCAGTTCCGCCCCATGAAAGCCCATGCGCCGGTTGAGGGCTACGTCCTCGTCTGCCAGGCGTTGGGCTTCTTGCAACAGAGCGGTGCGCACGGCGTCTGTCCCTTCCAGCGTTTCATCGGCAGCCACGCGCAGTTGGCGGCGTACAGCCCAGGTCAGGTTTA
>JAGVTM010000536.1 GCA_019136785.1 Chloroflexota bacterium
TGGGGAAAGTGGGGTAGAGACGCGCCCTTCTGCCCAGGGTGGGCAACCCGGTTTGAAAAAGGTGGGTTGCGGGGCGCCCTGGGGAAAGTGGGGCAGAATTTTCAGGCACAGTCGCAAATGCACACCAGTCTTCATTTTGTTTGCGCCATATCAGTTGTACGGCACTGGCGTTGGGGGGGTGGAGGCTCCAGTTGGGCCATCTGTAGTGGTAGTCTCCAGCAAAAGCCCGGGCGCGTACCGGTCTGTGTGGGTTCGGGCGGACGCCTGCCAGTTCGTTCAATACCAGCCAGCTAGGGACGCGGCAGTGGGGTTGGTGTGTACGGCTAAGAGTATGTTTGAGGATTCCGGGCGGGACCAGGAATCCTTTTTTTTCGGAGGTGTCCTTTGTCCACCGTCACTAATTCAGCAGCGGAAGAGTCACTCAGTTTCCTGGAGCGGGTGGTGCGGGCAACGCCGGGGGATTCCCGGCTGGATATGTGTATTCAATGCGGCACGTGCGGCGGTTCCTGCCCGTCGGGGACGGACATGGATTACAGTCCGCGCCAGGTTTTTGCCATGATCCGGGCAGGCATGGAAGAGGCAGTGTTGGCGAGTAATACGCCGTGGTACTGCGTTTCCTGCTATTTTTGCACGGTACGCTGCCCGCAAGAAATCCACATCACCGACATCATGTATACGCTCAAAAATATGGCTATTGCCGCCAACCTGTATGAAGACAGGACGGCGCCCGATTTCTCGCAGGGTTTTATCAGCAACGTGGAGAATTATGGGCGCAGCTTTGAACTTGGCCTGGCGACGCGGCATTATCTACGCCACCAGCCGCTAAAGCTGGTGGGCAAAGCGCAAATGGGGTTGGGCATGTTTACGCGCGGGCGGCTGGATTTAACGCCGCAGAAGATTGAGAACATTGGCCAGCTACAAGCCGTTTTGCAGCGGGCCAGGGAAGTGGAGGCAGCAGCATGAACAAGTATCTCTTTTACCCGGGCTGCTCCATGCAGCGGTCGGCGCGTCCTTACCTGGATTCGCTGCTGGCGATCCGGCAGGACATTGACGTGGCATTGGAGGAGGTGCAGGATTGGAATTGCTGCGGGGCAACGGAGTATTTCTCGGTGGCGCGGCTGCCGGCATACGCCTTGATTGGGCGGAATCTGGCGCTGGCTGAACAACAAGCCAATGGCAGCCGCGTGCTGACAGCAGCGTGCAGCGCGTGTTACCTGAACCTGGCCAAAACGGACAAGTACATGCGCCAGGACAGCCAGCTAAACACACAGATTAACCAGGCGTTGGCCGCCGGGGGGCTGCATTATGACGCCGGGGCGATCCAGGTGCGCCACCTGCTGGACATCATCTACAACGACGTGGGGCTGGAGGCTATCCGGCAGCGCGTGGTCAAGCCGCTGAAAGGACTGCGGGTAGCGCCGTATTACGGCTGCATGATTGTGCGTCCCGACCCGGACAATCGCTTCAACAATCCGGAGTATCCACTTTCCATGGACAGGCTGCTGCAGGCGCTGGGAGCAGAGGTGATTGATTACCCGCTGAAGACGCACTGCTGCGGCGGGCACATGACGCAGATCAGCCCACCGGTGGCTTACGAGTTGATCCGCCGCCTGCTGGACGCCGCGGATCAGTATCACGCGGACGTGATGGTGACGCTGTGCCCGATGTGCCAGCTAAACCTGGATGCGTATCAGGAAGATACCAATCGCCATTTCAAGACGGATTATCACCTGCCCATTTTGTACTTCACGCAGTTAATGGGTCTGGCTTTTGGGCACGAAGCGGCGGAGTTAGGCTTGGGGCGGGAGTTTGTGAGCGCGGCGGCGGCATTAGCCAAGATTGGGGTGGAAATGCCGGCAGAGCCGGCAGCGCCAGCAGCGCGGCGGCGGAAGGATGATCCCAGTCTGCCCATGCCGAGGATGCCTTTAGATGCGGAGGACGTCAAATGACCAATCAATCAAAGAATCCAGACGAGCAACAAGAGCGCATTGGCGTTTACGTCTGCCACTGCGGCAGCAACATTTCGGCCACGGTGGACGTGGAAGATGTGGCTGTGTGGGCAAAGGCGGCTTTGGGGGATGATGGCGTGGTCGTTTCCCGCGATTATAAGTTCATGTGTTCCAGCCTGGGGCAGGAATTGATTGAACGGGACATTGAAAACGAGAAGCTGACGCGGGTGGTGGTGGCGGCTTGCTCGCCGCATTTACACGAACAGACTTTTCGGGGGGCGTGCAATCGCAGCGGGCTGAACCCGTATCTGTGCGAATTGGTGTCCATTCGAGAACAGGTGTCCTGGGTGCATACGGATAAAGCGGCGGCGACGGCTAAGGCAAAGGCGGTGATTGCCGGCGGCGTGGAGCGGGTGATTGAGAATGAACCGCTGGAACCGCTGCACGTACCCATTCATCCTGATACGCTGGTGGTGGGGGGCGGGATTGCCGGCATTCAAGCCGCCCTGGAAATCGCCGACTCTGGCAACAAGGTATACCTGGTGGAGCGCGAACCCTCTATTGGCGGGCACATGGCGCAGTTCGACAAAACCTTCCCTACCCTGGACTGCGCAGCCTGCATCCTGACGCCCAAAATGGTCACGGCTGGTTCCCATCCTAACATTGAACTGCTCACCTGGAGCGAAGTAGAGCGCGTGGATGGGTACGTGGGCAACTTCACGGTGACCATTAAGGAAAAGCCACGCTACGTGGACACAGAATTATGCACCGGCTGCGGCATCTGTTGGGAGAAGTGCCCCAAGAAGGTAATAGACGACGTGTTTGAAGCGGGTCTGGGCTACCGCAAAGCGGTGTATACACCGTTTGCCCAGGCAGTACCCAAATACCCGGTGATTGACACCGAAAGCTGCACCTACTTCCAGAACGGCAAATGCCGCGCCTGCGAAAAACTGTGCCCGACCAACGCCATTGACTTCAACCAGAAAGAAACGCGGCGCGTGGTGACTGTGGGCAACATCATTCTAGCCACCGGGTTTGACCTGTTCGATGCGCGGCGCATTCCGCAGTATGGATACGGGCGGCTGGCAAATGTGTTTACCAGCCTGGAATTTGAACGGATGTGTAACGCCGCCGGGCCAACCAATGGCGAAATTGTGCTGCGGGATGGGGTGAGCAAACCGCAGTCGGTGGCTATTGTGCACTGCGTGGGCAGCCGCGACCGTCACTACAATAACTACTGCTCGGTCATTTGCTGCATGTCCAGCCTGAAGTTCGCCCATCTGGTGAAGGAGCGCACGGGGGCTAAGGTGTACAACTTCTACATTGACATGCGCACGGCGTACAAAGAGTATGATGAGTTTTACCAGCGACTGCTGGAAGAAGGCACGCTGTTTGTGCGCGGGCGGGTGGCAGAAGTGACGGATGCAGCGCGGCTGCCAGGGGAAGAAGGGAAGCTAATCGTGCAGGCGGAAGATACGCTGGCGGGCCGGCAGCGGCGCGTGCCGGTGGATATGGTGATTCTGGCGGCGGGGCTGGAGCCGCGGGCGGATTCCAGCCAGGTAGCCAAGACATTTGGCATCTCTTGCAGCGCCAACGGCTGGTTCATTGAGAAACACCCGAAGCTGGACCCGGTGGCAACGATGACGGAAGGGATTTTTATCGCCGGGGTAGCGCAGGGCCCAAAGGATATTCCCACCAGCGTGGCGCAGGGGGCGGCGGCAGCGGCGCGCGTGCTGGGCCGGATTGGGCGAGGGGAAATTGAACTGGAACCCGTGCGGGCCACCGTGGATGCGCGCAAGTGTTCGGGCTGCCGCATTTGCAATAATCTGTGCCCGTTTAACGCCATTATCTTCCACGAAGACCTGATGGTAACGGAGATTAACCATGCGCTGTGCCAGGGGTGCGGCACCTGCGTAGCCGCCTGCCCGGCAGGGGCGATCAGCGGCTCCGGCTTTAGCAACGAGCAAATTTTGTCGCAGATTGAGGGGATGATGCGGTTCAGCCGCCCCAATCTGGTAGAGATGGCGATGGCTTGAAAGGAGCCTCACGGTGGATGGGATTTTTGCCACGGATTTTACGAATGGCGCGAATTTTCTGACCACTGACCACTCGCCACTCACCACTGTTTTCGAAGGAGACACCATGGGCCGCGGCGCGCCATCACGAATGAAAATATCATCACAGATTTCACAGATTAAGCAGATGGCGCAGATTTGCTATGTGGACGGGTCATTCACTAACCACTCGCCACTCATCACTGTTTTCGAAGGAGTATGGTTATGAGCGAGCAATTTGAACCGATCATCATTGGCTTTACCTGTAACTGGTGCAGCTATCGCGCCGCCGACCTGGCGGGCACAGCGCGGGTGAAATATCC
>JAGVTM010000632.1 GCA_019136785.1 Chloroflexota bacterium
GGGTTTGCGCCCATTGTTCGGGGAACGCCTGGCGGGTTTGGACTTCGAGGGCGGCGCGGTAGGCGGCGATGGCCTCTTCCAGGTTCGCCGCCCGCTCGCCGCGAATGCGGTTGCGGTAGGCGGCGCCCAGGTTGTTCTGGGTAGTCGCCCATTGTTCGGGGAACGCCTGGCGGGTGTAAACTTCGAGGGCGGCGCGGTAGGCAGCGATGGCCTCTTCCAGGTTCGCCGCCCGCTCGCCGCGAATGCGGTCTGAGTAGGCGGTGCCCAGGTTGTTCTGGGTTTGCGCCCATTGTTCGGGGAACGCCTGGCGGGTTTGGACTTCGAGGGCGGCGCGGTAGGCGGCGATGGCCTCTTCCAGGTTCGCCGCCCGCTCGCCGCGAATGCGGTTGCAACGCCTGGCGGGTTCGGACTTCGAGGGCGGCGCGGTAGGCGGCGATGGCCTCTTCCAGGTTCGCCGCCCGCTCGCCGCGAATGCGGTTGCGGTAGGCGTTGCCCAGGTTGTTCTGGGTCATGGCCCAATCGGTGGGGAACGCCTGGCGGGTGTAAACTTCGAGGGCGGCGGTGTAGGCGGCGATGGCCTGTTCCAGGTTCGCCGCCCGCTCGCCCAGCGGGTTTTGCGCCAGGGCATTGCCCAGTTCGACTTGCAAGGCGGCCCACAAGGGCGCGTTGTTTTGGCGGCGGACCTGCGCCAGCGCCTGATGCAGCAGCGCCGCGCGGCGGGGCATGTCCGACAGGCGGGTGAGGCGGGAAAGTTGATCAAGCAGGGGTTGGATTGTTTCTGCGCCCTCGCTGACTATGCGAAGTTGATTTGCCAGCGCCGCACTCAGCGCGTCGCGCAGTTCCGGTTGGGCGTCCAGCATAGCCTGCAGGCTTTCTGGACTACTGGCTTGCTGGAAAAGGGCAAGCAAAGCCTGGCGCTGCGCTTCTGGTAGAGATTCCAGGGCTTCCAGGAAAGATTGCGCCTCAGGGGGAACGTCCGAACGACCCGTTTTTTCGGCAAAAGCGGCGGCGATCCCTGTTTCGCGGCAGCGACGCAGCAGGTCGCGGTGGTCGGCGAACCGTTGGGCGGCGTTCTCATCCCCCTGCGCCTGCGCCAGGTCGCACAACTGTGTCAGCAGGACATCCGCTTCGTCAGTAAGCAGGTCGGGGTTCTGCTGCACAATGCGCTGCGATTCATTCCAGGTATCGGCATCAATGAACTGCTGCACGAGCGCCAGCAAAGGGGGCATGGTTGTCGCCTGCGTCTGACCTGCCATTTCGATCAGAGCTGCTTCAGCACCCACTTGGGCAAACTGCTGCGGGTCTTCCTGGCGCAGCCGTTCCAGTTCTGCTTCCATGGCAGCTTGCATTTGCGCCAGGACAGCTTCGGGGTCGTCCGCCAGCAGCGCAGACAGCAGGCGGCGGGGGACGGCGGGCATTTGCGCCACCCAGGCGGCGTTCCAGGCAGAACCCAGAGCGTCGCGCAGCGCGCTTAACAGGGCATTGGCGTGTTCCCGGTCTTCCTCCTGGCTGGTCTCCTCGGCTGGGGAAAAGAGCAGTACGGGGCCGGCGGCGGGGCGGTAAAGCAGCAGGGGCAGATCCAGATCAAGGGCATGCCCGTTGGCGCAGGCGAAGGCGTGCAGGCGGCCCTGGCGCAAGGCGTCCAGCAGGTCGGGGCGGGCGGCGGCATCCAGGATCAGCCAGGCTTGCGCCGAAACAGGAACGCCGCATTCAGAGCACGTCAGGGGAATTGTCTGGGCAAACGAGAAATCGGGCATGGTTGTCCTCCGCTGGCAAGTTGGCGAAAGTGTACCTGGAAATGGGCTACCAGTCGAGTGATTGGCTCTTGCCGCCGGGCGGGGCTGTAAGGGTTTCTTAAGGAATGGAGCGGGGGGTGGGGTAGGTTGTAACTTTTTCTTAAGCAGTGCATTGTATAAACATAACTAGTGTTCCGTCAAGCGCAAAATGATGGATTAGATTGGTTCAATCTGGGAGATTGAACCAATCTATCAAATCACAACTGACAGGACACTACCTGGCCCGCTGCCGCGCCGCCGAAGGCGGCGATGGCCTGTCGAAGGCAACTCAGGGCTTCGGCAGGCTCAGGGTGGGAATGACAATCAAGAAGAAATCGGGTTGGCTCATTGGGATTTCACGGGGTCTGCCCCGTATGTGGGGTTTGGCGAATTCCTGAAGAACCATCGGGTTTTAGATATATGTTGATGTGAGAAGGGGGCGGGTTGCCAACCCGCCCTACGAGGTGAAAAACCCGATTTCTGGGAGAAATCGGGTTTTTAGAGTGAGGGTAAGAATATGTGGAGAATAGGGAAACGAAGCTGCTTTGGGGCGGCGGCGCTGGCGGCAGTGGCGCTGGTGTTGTTGTTGGGGCGGGCGGCGGCGGCGGCGGGGGATGGCGGGGAGATTGCCTGGGGCACGGTGCCCAGCCCGAATGGCGGGTATGGGCCCAACGAGCTGCGCGACGTGGCGGCGCTGTCGGCGACGGATGTGTGGGCGGTGGGCAGCTTTGGCGAGTTTATTGCGCCCGAAGCGCAAATTCAGCATTGGGATGGCACAGCGTGGACGCTGAGCCAACTGCCCGTTAATTTGCCGCGCGGCGAACTGCTGGGCATTGACGCGGCGGCGGCGGACGACGTGTGGGCTGTGGGCGGGGCCGCCAGCAATGGGGATTCCTTTATCCTGCATTGGAACGGCAGCGCCTGGAGCCAGGTCGCCCATCCCATCCCGTATACGTACCAGCGGCTGTACGCGGTGGATGCCCTGTCGGCTAACGACGTATGGGCGGTGGGCGAATACAGCCAGAACGGCGGCGTGGCGCATCCGCTGACAATGCACTGGGATGGCGCAGCCTGGAGCATTGTGGACAGCCCCAGTTCGCCCGGCTACGACCAGTTGAACGGCGTGGCAGCAATCGCCGCCAACGACGTGTGGGCGGTGGGGGACAGCGATGGGCGCACGTTGATTTTGCATTGGAATGGCAGCCTGTGGCGGCGCGTGTATTCGCCCAGCCCGGGCGACAATGGGAAGTTGACGGCGGTGTCGGCGGTGGACGGCAATAACGTGTGGGCGGTGGGGGAAAGCAGCAGCGGTTTGCTGGCTTTGCGCTATGATGGCAATCGCTGGCGGCGGACGGTTTTGAGTACGCCTGCCGGGATCCTACACGACCTCAACGACGTGACGGCAGTTTCCAGCAGCGAAGTGTGGGCGGTGGGCTTCTATTCCTATGGCCCCGGCTGGCAGACGCTCGTCATGCGCTGGAACGGCAGCGGCTGGAGTCTCTCCCCCAGCCCATCGCCAGACCCGACCCTGAACGTGTTCTACGGCGTGGATGCGGTGGACGGGCAGGCGTGGGCGGTAGGCAGAGGCGGGGGCACGCTGGTGGAACAGTGGGATGGCGACGCCTGGTCGGTCGTGCCCAGCGCCAATGGGGGCACGGGCAGCAATGAACTGCTGGCGATCGCCGCCGTCCACAGCGCCGACATCTGGGCGGTGGGCAACGTGGAGGGGGATTCGCTGACGATGCACTGGGACGGCGCAGCCTGGACAATTGTGCCCAGCCCCAACCTGGAGTATGGCATTCCCTTGCAAGGGGTGGCGGCTATCGCCAGCGACGACGTGTGGGCGGTGGGCACGCACGGCAACAACTTACAGTTCAGTACGATCACCATGCACTGGGACGGCGCAGCCTGGAGCGTCGTGCCCAGCCCCAATCCCGGCGGCGACCTGATAGACGAGCTGCACGACGTGGATGGGGCGGCAACGGACGACGTGTGGGCGGTAGGCGAGTATTGGGACGCCAACTTGTATCCGCGCCCCATGATTTTGCATTGGGACGGCAGCGCCTGGAGCATTGCCAGCCATAACTGCGACCCGTCTACGCCGCTGCTGGGCTTGAGCGTGCTGGCGGCAGACGACATCTGGGCGGTGGGGGACAGCAGTATCTGCCATTACGATGGCGTAAGCTGGCAAGAAGTGCCCAGCCCGCAGCCGCAGTTTAACGAGATTGGCTACCCGCTGCACGACGTGGACGGCATCCCCGGCGGCAACGCCTGGGCGGTGGGGGCGCGAATTATTGACCAGGGCAAGTACGTGGTGTTTAACGCCCTGGTGGAGGTTTGGAATGGGTCGCAGTGGGCGGCAATCTATAACGTGCCCGGCACGCTGCTCTATGGCGTGGAAGCGCTGGCCGCCAATGACGTGTGGGCGGTGGGCACCAACAGCGTGGGCACGTTGATCTTGCATTGGAATGGCGCCGCCTGGGAATCGGTTCCCAGCCCAGACCCGGAAAACGGAGGCGCGGTGAATGGCATTGACGTGGACAGCGACGGCGTGCTGTGGGGGGCAGGTTCTTTCTATAACGACGACTACGATTTACGCACGTTGATTCTGCAAGCGCCTTCGACAACGCAGGGCAGCGTGGTGGGGGACACGAATGTGGCTTTTGCCACGGTGACGTGGATTGGGGCGGTGACGGGAACGACTACGACGGATAGTTTTGGCGAGTACGGGGTGGCGGGATTGCCGGCAGGCAGCTACACCTTCATCGTCTCTATTGCCGGGTGCGAACCGGCGATCGCGCAGGTGAACGTGATTGCCGGCACGACGGTGACGCGGAACTTCTCTATGAACTGTTAGCGGCCTGTCGCCGGGGCGTAAAAATAGCGTGCGGATGA
>JAGVTM010000476.1 GCA_019136785.1 Chloroflexota bacterium
GATTCTTCGACTTCGGCAACAGCGGCGGGGTCGTAGCCCGCTTCGCATTGCAAAACGCCATTTTCATAATGGACGCGGGCCGTGTTGACGGCAGCGTCGAGCTTCATACCGTAGTCAAGCAGGTTGCTCAGCGTTTGCAGCACGGCGCTGCGGATGCGCGTGCTGCCGCCGCTGCCTGTGACCAGGCGAATCTTGCCATTCTTGAGAACAATGGCGGGCGTCATCATCGTGGGTAAGCGTTGGCCCGGCGGCTGGCTATGGAAGCCGCGCGGGTGCAAATCGGCTTCGCCCATCATGTTGTTGGGGATGAAGCCTGTGCCCGGCACAATATACCCCGCCGATTCCCCCGCCGTCGTCGTCAGGCTGACTGCCAGCCCATCCCCATCAATAACGCTGAGGTGGCTGGTGTTGGCGGGAGCGGGCGGCTCAGCCTGGAGAGCAAAAGGACGACGACTGTTTAGGGCGTCGGTTACCTGGGCGATATACGTTTGCACAAACTCGTCTGCCAGGAAAGCGGTGATGGCGGCGGCTGCCGGCATTTCTCCCCACCACTGATCCCAGAAAACGCGCGCCCTGGCTGTGGCTCCCATCACCTCCGCCAACAGCCGCAAATGTTCTGCCGAACCATGCCGCATCTGCCTTAAGTCAAACGCAGACAGCAGTTTTAAGGTAAAAGCCGTCAACGCCCCGCCTGTTGAACTGGGCGGCGGCAGCAAAATCTCGTACGCCCGATAAGGAAAGCGAATTGGCGGCAGTTTGGGTACGGTATAGGCAGCCAGGTCATCTGCTGTGATTAGCCCTCCATTGGCAGCCTGATCCGCCGCCAACGCCTGCCCCAGAGCGCCTGTGTAAGCGTACTCCGCCCCCTGCGCTGCCAGTTCAGCCAGCGTTTCCGCCAGATGCGGGATATAAAGGCGGTCTGTCGGCTGAATAATGTGTCCGTTCGGTTGAAACACCTGGCGCATACTGGCGGTGTGCGTATACAGCGGCGACAGCAAGTCGCAGGTATCCGTCTGGAATGGTTCCAGGTACAGGCCCTCACGCGCCAGGTGAATGGCAGGTTGCAGCAACTGCACCAGGGGCAGCCGGCCAAAGTCCGCCGCCATCTGGCACAAGCCGCGAATGTTCCCCGGCACGGCCACCGAACCGCGCCCCAGGTGGAAATCCTGCGTCGTTGCTCCAAAGTCAATCGTTACGGGGCTGAAATCCAGATTGGCGGGCAGCCCGCCGCGGCCCAGACCCGGCGTGGCGCTAAAGAAATCGTAAACGACGCCGCGCCCGGTGTCTGGATTATAAATCTGGGCGATGCCGCTGCCACCCAGATGCACGACGCCCACTTCGGCGACAAACGAGGCAAAGGCGGCGGCGACGGCGGCGTCAACGGCATTTCCCCCCTGTGCTAACATGACTGCGCCCGCTTTAGCGGTTTCTTGACTGCCGGCAGCGATAACTCCTGGCATATAATGTGTTCCTTTGAAGATAGTGGTCAGTGGCGAGTGGTCAGCGGCCCAAAAATTCGTGCCATTCGTGAAACCTGTCCTGAGGGTATCACCCCATTAAATCGTGGCAACCTCTTCAACCACATATCGGTTCCATAAAACGGGCAAAAAGGTATCGGCGCCGGGCAATTTTGGGCGCAGACGCGCCCAAAATTGCCCATAAAAATGGGTGTCAGCCCCGCCACAGGCGGGGCTGACACCCACCACGATTAAGTGCAGCGCTACCGTCCTGAGCATCGTCGAAGGATTCGTGGCGAAAATTTTCAGCCCTGGCGTTAGTTTAGCGGAAAAGATGAGAACGGTAAACGGGGAAGTTGAGCCAGGCGTAACGCGGACGCCGCCGCGCTACGCCTGGCAAGAAGCCGTCACGGCAGGCGAGCGGCGGCAGCGTCTATGTACGGGTTGAGGAAACTGAGCGTTTCCTCAATCGTTTGCAGCGCCAGGTTGTGGTTGAATTCGTCCACCCTGCCGGCATCTACACACGATAAATAAGCCGGGCGCGTGCGATCCAGCGAGTAAATGAACGAGAGGAAATAGGCAAAGTCAACGTCTTCCCAATCGTCAGGCACTTCGTCGTAGAAAATGCCGGCATTCAAAATGCCATTATAAGCGCCAGTGTAACTATTACAGGCGTTCGCATCCCCATTTTTAGTTCCCGGCAAGGCATCCCGCATTGTGCCCAACGATCCCCGAATCAACAGCATATTATTGTACATACCCCGCGCATCAAACGGGCGCAGCGGAAACACGCCCAGAATGTCGTTGGGATTCGAGATGTAATACACCGTAACAAAGTCAGGCGTTGCCGTCTCCGCCGGGGTCGCCGTGGGCGCGGGCGTGTTGGTGACAGGCACGGGCGTGTTCGTAGGCGGCAGCGGCGTAGCCGTGGGTTCGGGCGTGTTCGTGGGGGTGGGCGTCTCGGTTGGTTCAGGGGTTTCTGTGGGCGTGCTGGTGGCTGTAGCCGTCGCCGTGGCTGTGGGCGTGGCTGTGTCCGTTGGCGCGGGCGTATCGGTGGGTTCGGGTGTGTCGGTGGGCGAGGGCGTATCCGTAGCGGCGGCGGTCTCCGTGACTGCCACATCGGTCGCCGCAGCTACCGCTGTGGCGGCGGGCTGCTCGCTCCCTTGCCGGCAGCCAGCCAGCGCCAGCAGCATACCCGTGACAACTAAAAAAACAGCAAATGGGGAGGTAAAACGGGTTAACATAACAATCTCCTTTCGCGTGTAAAAAGGTTAAGGGCGCATTTGCAGATAAGTTACTGAATTGGCGAATGCGCTGGCAGGGTTTTCCCTAGATGGGAAAGTCCAAACTAATTTTTGAACGAACCCTGGGTAAGAAAGCCAAAGCCGCGCCAGTCTGAGGAAAATGGGTATGTGTGGGGTAAAAGAGGCACAAATGCCGCCAGAAAGGGGGTGATCATGCGCGCCCCCCGCAAACTTATGGCATAGGCTTATGGCACAAACAGAAACGTACGCAAAGAATACAAGATTTAGCCTGAATTTGTCAAGCAAGATAGAGCGTGATCGGGTAGAAATGCCGGCATTGTGCTACAATAGATTATTATCTAACAAAACACGGGCGGGCTGCCGGCCCTGTCCCCTGTGACCATGCTTAAACGTCTGGAGAAACGATGTCCCTCATCAAACAACTTACCCTCACCTATCCGCCTGCGCGGCGAGAGGATGTGGTAGACGATTATCACGGCACGCTTGTGGCCGACCCTTACCGCTGGTTAGAAGACCCCCATTCCCCCGAGACCCAAAACTGGGTGGCGGCGCAAAATGAATTGACGTTGGGTTTACTGCATGAGGTGCCCGCCCGCGCCCGTGTTAAAGCCCGTCTGACGCAAATATGGGACTACCCCAAATACGGCGTTCCCTGGCGACGCGGCGGGCGCACCTTTTTCAACAAGAATGATGGTCTGCAAAATCAAGCCGTCCTCTACTGGCAGCCTCATGATGCCGCTGAACCGCAGGCGCTGCTCGACCCCAACACCTTGACGCCCGATGGCACCGCTGCCGTTACCAACCAGGTGGTCAGCCGCGATGGACAGTTGTTGGCTTACGCCGTTTCACAAAGCGGCAGCGATTGGCAAACAGTGCGCGTGCGGCAGGTGGACACCGGGCAAGACCTGGCGGATGAGGTGTTATGGTGCAAATTTGCCGGCATTGCCTGGAAACCAGACAACAGCGGCTTTTTCTACAATCGCTACCCTGAACCCGGCACAGTGCCGCCTGAAGCGCAGCATACTCATAACCGCGTCTTCTTTCACCAGTTGGGTACGCCAAACGCCGCCGACCCCGTCGTCTACGAACGCCCAGACGCCCCCGAACTGGCTTTTGCCCCCTTCCCTAGCGAAGATGACGCCTACCTGCTCCTCTACGTCTGGCGCGGCACCGACGTGCAAAATCGCATCTACTACCGTCCCATAGACGGCGACGGCGATTTTGTGCGGCTGCTGGACGATGCCGATGCCATGTACAACTTCATCACGAACGTGGGCCCCGTTTTTTACTTTCACACCGATCTGGATGCCCCGCGTGGTCGCATTATTGCCATTGACATAACCACACCAGAGCGCTCCGCCTGGCAGGAGATTGTGCCAGAGCAGGCAGACGTCATTGCTTTCGTCTCTGCCGTCAACAATCAACTGGTCGTGGCTTACATGCAAGATGCCCACCACATTTTGCGCGTCTTTCAACTGGATGGACAGTTCGACCGCGACATTCCCCTGCCCACCATTGGCTCCATTATGGGTTTGTCCGGGCGGTTGGCGGACAGCGACATGGCGCTGGCATTTACTTCCTACCTGTTTCC
>JAGVTM010000672.1 GCA_019136785.1 Chloroflexota bacterium
TAAGTTGGCAAGTTCGCCAGAAAGTTGAACTTTTCAGATAACTACGATGCGGAAACCTCATCAACGCAACTGCCGTTGCTGCCATTGCCTGGACAATTAGGGCGGCAACGGCTTCCACCAAAAGGAGTAGTTTACCATGTTAAGAACCAGGAAATGGCTCATATCGCTGTTGTGGCCGCTATTGTTGGTCGCGTTGGCTGCTTGCCAGACGGAGCAGACCACACCCGAAGCAGTTGAACCTACGCAGAGTGCGCCCGCCGCCGCCGAACCAACCGCGCAGCCAGGAGGGGGGGAGTTAGTGATTTATTCGGGGCGCAGCGAGAGCTTGGTGCAGCCCATCATTGATCAGTTCGCCGCCGCCACAGGAATTGATGTCCAGGTGCGTTACGGCAGCACGTCGGAGATAGCGGGCGTATTGTTGGAAGAAGGGGAGCGTAGCCCTGCTGACCTGTTCTATGCCCAGGACCCTGGCGGTCTGGGCGCTGTGGCTGCGGCTGGCTTGCTGTCGCCACTGCCAGAGTCTACCCTGGCGGCTGTGCCCCCTCGCTTTGCTGCGGAAACAGGCGACTGGGTGGGCATTTCCGGACGGGCGCGCGTGGTCGTATACAACACGGACATCATTACTGACCCGGCGACGGAACTGCCGGCAGACATCTACGACTTCATTGATCCCCGCTGGCGTGGTCAAATCGGATGGGCCCCCACCAACGCCTCCTTCCAGGCTATGGTCACCGCTATGCGCGCCGTGTGGGGCGAGGAAAAAACGCAGACGTGGCTGACGGGCATCCAGGCAAATGAGCCTCTGGTCTATTCAGGCAACTCCCCCCTGGTAACGGCTGTCGGCGCGGGCGAAGTCACCGTGGGTTTCGTCAATCACTATTACCTCTACCGTTTTTTGAGTGAACAAGGCGAAGGGTTCCCCGCGCGTAACTACTTCCTGCCTGGCGGCGGGCCCGGCTCGCTCATCATGGTCTCTGGCGCCGGCATTTTGCGCACAGCCCCCAACGCAGCCAACGCGCAGCAGTTCCTTGATTTCATGCTGTCGTTGCCGGCACAGCAATACTTCGTTGACCAGACCCACGAATATCCCGTTATCGCTGGCATCACCACCCCTCCCTCGCTGCCGCCGCTGGCTGAACTGGAAGCCGTGGCGCTCCACATCTCCCTGAGCGACCTGTCCGACCTGGCGGGCACGCAGCAAATGCTGCTTGACCTGGGGATCATCGAATAGTCCCGCACCTGCTCCGAAAAGCCCCCTCCTCCCTGGAGGACTGCCCCTTAGGGGGAAGGGGGTAGGGGGGCTCAAGTGCGCCCCGTCAGAGTTAACGGCGGTTAAATTTCAACTTAACGGTAGGTAGACTCAAACTTAACCCGCTGGCTTGTTTCTGCTGACTCAAACCCCCATAATCAGGCGCGTTTCAGGTTAAAGTAGCATCGTAACTGGCAGGTCTTCCTAGAGGCGCCTTATGGCCGTAAACGAACTCAGCCCGATTCGTACCGGGCTCAAGCATCAGACAGGCGTTATGTCCGGCAGCCGGCGGACCGGTCGCTGGTCTTTGGGCCATGTTGCCCTGTTGGCCGGAGCGCTGTTTGTGTCTGCCCTGATTTTGCTCATTCCCCTTTATCTGGCTATCCGCGCCGGCTCAGCCTGGCCTGAAGTGGCGCAGACGCTGCGCCAGCCAGGTACGCTGCAAGTGCTGGGCAATACGATTGTGTTGGCTGTCTCTGTCGTCCTCGCCAGCACGGTGATGGCCGTCTCATTGGCCTGGCTGGTAAGCTGTACCGATTTGCCGGCAAAGAAAATGTGGACCGTTTTAGCCGCGCTGCCGTTGGTTATACCCAGCTACGTGGCTGCCTTTCTCTACGTTTCTGTCCTGTCGCCCAAAGGCTTGCTGCAGCAAGCGCTATACCCCTGGTTTGGCCTGGAGCGGCTGCCCAGCTTCTATGGCTTTCCTGGCGCCTTTCTCGTGCTCACCTGCGTCAGCTATCCCTTCACCTTTATGACGGTGCGCGCCGCCTTGCAGCGCATGGATCCCGCCCTGATCGAAGCCGCCCGCAGTCTGGGTCTATCCCCCTGGCGCGCCTTCTGGCGGGTGACGCTGCCTTATTTACGCCCGGCTATTGTGGCGGGCGGGTTGTTGGTGCTGCTGTACTGTTTGCGGGACTTTGGCGCCGTGACCATGCTGCAATACAGCACTTTCACCCGCGTCATCTTCAACCGCTATCTGGCTTATAAACTGGACGCCGCCACAGCCCTGGCCCTGGTTCTGGTTGCCCTCACTGCCGTCATCCTTTTGCTGGAACAGCGCACGCAGGGACGCGCTCGCTATGAGCGGCTGGGGGTGGGGGCGGCCCGCGCTGCCCGCCTCACGCCGTTGGGCCGCTGGAAATGGCCTGCGCTGCTGCTGATGGGTGGCATAGTCTTCTGGTCGCTGCTGCTGCCGGCAGCCGGACTCCTCTACTGGTTGGGGCGCGGTCTATTTCAGGATTGGCTGGTAGCCGGCAGCGGCGGCGCGCCCAGAAACATCGTCTCCCTGGCGGCGCTGGTTGACCCTGCCTGGAATTCTTTCGCCGCCTCCCTGCTGGGCGCTGCCCTGACCATGCTCCTGGCGCTGCCTATAGCCGTGTTAGTCGTCCGCCATGCCAGCCGCCTCACGCGCCTGTTTGAACGCCTCACCTACGCCAGTTCGGCCTTGCCCGGTATTGTGGTGGCCCTGGCTTACGTCTTTTGGAGCACCAACTATGCTCTGCCGCTGTACCAGAAAATGCCCGTGCTGCTGCTGGCATACGTGATCCTCTTTATCCCGCAGGCAGTTGGGACGCAGCGGGCTTCTTTGTTGCAGATGCCGGCAAGCCTGGAAGAAGCCGGGCGCAGTCTGGGAAAACGTCCCTGGGCTGTCTTTCGCCAGATCACCTGGCCCCTGATCCGCCCCGGTATGCTGGCTGGCGGCGCGCTGGTGTTCCTGACGTGCATGAAAGAACTGCCGGCAACCCTGATTCTCAGCCCCCTCGGTTTTAACACCCTGGCTGTGCAAGTCTGGACCAACGTCGAAGAAGCCTTTTTTGCCCGCGCTGCCGCTGCTGCCCTGCTCCTCCTTTTGCTCTCCTCTGTGCCTCTGGCCTGGCTGACAATGCGCGAGAAATCTGCCTGATTTCCCTGACCAGGGCTATGAACGCTTTTCCGGCTGTTGTGGGCCAACACATAGGCAAATCTTTTGGCGACCTGACTGTCGTCCAGGGTGTCAATTTGCGCCTGCCTGCCGGGCGCATTCTGGCTTTGCTGGGCCCCAGCGGCTGCGGCAAGACGACGCTGCTGCGGCTGTTGGCTGGCTTTGAAACCCTGGACAGCGGCTATATTGACATAGACAACCAGCGGGTGGCGGATGACCGCACTCATGTGCCGCCAGAGCGACGGCGGGTGGGCATCGTTTTTCAAGATTACGCCATTTTTCCCCACCTCAGCGTGGCCCAGAACGTGGCCTTTGGCTTAAAACGCAGCGCAGCCGCAGAGCGCGTCAGCCACCTGCTGCGCCTGGTTGGGCTGGATGATCTGGGGGATCGGATGCCGCACCAACTTTCCGGCGGGCAACAGCAGCGCGTGGCTTTGGCTCGCGCCCTGGGGCCGGCCCCCGCCGTGCTCCTCATGGACGAACCTTTCTCTAATCTGGACGCAGCCCTGCGCCTGGAAATGCGCCGCGAAGTACGCGCTTTGCTCAAGGGGATGGGAACGACAGTCGTGTTTGTCACCCATGACCAGGAAGAAGCGCTCTTCATGGGGGACGAAGTCGCCATTATGCGCGCCGGGCGAATTGAACAGGTGGACACGCCCGAAGCGGTGTTTCATCGTCCGCGCACGCGGTTTGTGGCTGAATTTCTGGGGCACACTGACTTTGTCGCCGCGCAGGTGCAGGAGCGGCAGCTGCTTACCTCATTAGGCGTTTTACCGCAGCGCCTGTCCCTGCCGGCAGATTCCCTCGTAGAAGTTGCCGTCCGTCCCGATGACGTGCGCCTGGCAGTCGCCGCCGATGGCAACGGATACATTGCCTCCCGCCACTTCCTGGGCATCGCTTATCTTTACCAGATACGGTTGGATGATGGTTCCCTGGTGCATAGCTGGCAGCCGCACACCATCAACATCCCCGAAGGCGCGCGCGTCCGCGCCTGGCTAGACCCAGACGAAACAGTTACCTGTTTTCACGACGGTCAGGCTGTTTTTCTACCCGACTGATGACCGTAAAAATGGGACGCTGATGACGCAGATAAAGGCTGATTTCGTGTGAAACCTGCGTTACATCGGCGTCATCAGCGG
>JAGVTM010000224.1 GCA_019136785.1 Chloroflexota bacterium
CAAAGGATACACTGTCAGACTGCGCGGCGGCAGCGGCGACCTGGGCGTAGATCTGGAAATCATCAACCAGCATGGCAAACGGGCCATCGCCCAATGCAAGCGGTACCAAAACACCGTCGGCGCCGAAGTCGTGCGCGAACTCTACGGAACCCTCATCCACGAGCGGGTTGCCCACGCCTTCCTGGTCACCACGGCGGACATCTCTGATGCCGCCCGCGATTGGGCGCAGGGAAAACCTATCACCCTGATTGATGGGCAAACCTTGATCCAGATTGCCCATCAATTCGCCTCTTCTTCCGGCTAGGCTTTCCTCTTCAATTCAGGGCTGCATATTCGTCAGGTCAGCCATGTTGCAATAGAATAGATGTGATCAAAATGCTGGATGTGGTCTGAGCCGTCACTGGCATGATTCACAAGGCAATATTGTCCCGCTAATTTGCGCCTGTGGTCGCTGGCGTTTATTGCCGCCCACGTACCGCCGGCTGAACTTGCTGAAGGGGCAGGTTCTGCGCTTGTAGAAGTAAAGAATGAAAAGAATCAGGATTTCGCAGATTTACGCGGATTGGTTTTGTAGGCGATTTGGAAGTGACACCACGGACTACTCGCCACTCGCCACTGCGGCGTCTTCCGCCGCCGTTTACTGTTTTTGAAGGAGAACGCATCACAGTTATGCAACTTGAAACCACTCTACCAACCGCCGCCGCCAGCCTGGAGTTTTACACCCCCACCCGCGCCCCGCGCCTCACCTTCAATCTGGCTGCACCGCGTGGGTTTGGCGACCGTGACAACACCTGGGCCTGGTCAATGATCTGGTGGCGCGGCAAGCTGTACGTCGGCACCAACCGCTCCTGGCTTTGCTGCGAGCGCGCCGCTATGAACATTGCCCTGCCAGGCGTCATCAAAGCTTTGCTGGCTAAATACCCCCCCGACGATCCCGAAGTCGAATGCGCCCCTGACCCCCTCGACCTGCAATTGCAGGCGGAAATCTGGACCTGGACGCCCGAAACCGACGCCTGGGAACGGGTCTACCAGGCGCCCAAAGACGCCATCGTCAAAGGCAGACCCGACCGCTATGTGTCCCGCGAAGTAGGGTATCGTTATATGACGCTCTTTCCCGAAGCGGATGGCAGCGAAGCGCTGTACATCGCCTCCGTGACGCCCAAGTTCGTCTACTGGCTGTATGGTCGCGGCAACCACCACTTCCCGCCGCCAGGTCTGCTGCGCACTACCGATGGCCTCCATTTCAGCCACATCCCCCAAGACCCAGGCACCTTTATGGGTGACCTGCCCAAGAACACCCTGCGCACCATGGTGGTCTACAAAGATAAGCTGTTCTTGACGCATGGCCCCGTGCGCGGCTACGGCTTTCTGATGGTGTCCGCAGACCCCCAGGCTGGCAACGACAGTTTCCAATACGCCTGCCCCGAAACCATGAAGGTATTCGACATGACTACCTACAATGGGTATCTATACGTGGGCGTGCGCGACGAGGAAGGCGGGTATGGCGTAGTCAAGACAGACGCCAGCGGCCAACCCCCATACCAGTTCACCACTGTTGTCAGCAAAGGCGGGTATCTGGCCAAACCCAGCACCAACGTCATCAGTATGCGCGTTTTCAAAGACCGCCTGTATGTGGGCACTGATCGCCCGGCGGAGCTTATCCGCATTAACCCTGACGACTCCTGGGACCTGGTAATCGGCACGCCGCGGCAAACGCCTGACGGTTGGAAGCACCCGTTAAGCGGCCACGACGCCGGCTTTAACAACTACTTGAACGGCCACATCTGGTGGATGCGTGAATACGAGGGCCGTCTGTACGTGGGAACCATGAACATGGGCATGACCCTGCGCACATTGCCCCAGGCAGAAGGCATCATCAAACCGGGCTCTGGCGTGCACCTTTTCGAAACAGAAGACGGCTGCCATTTTGCTCCTGTAACCACCGACGGCTTTGGTCGCATTTCCAACTTTGGCGTGCGCACGATGGTAGATACGCCTCATGGCCTGTTCGTGGGCACGACCAACAACTGGACCGGTCTGGAAATCTGGCGCGGCACACCTGTCGCCGAAGCCACAGCCACGCCACCTGAAGAACTGGAAGTAGAAATGAAGGACGGAAAGCCCCTTCTTTCCTGGGATGCCGCTGCCGGCGCCAGACAGTATCTCATCTGGCGGGCGCCATTTTACGACCGCCGCGGCACCATTGAACGGAACAAAGTTTTATCCAGTCTGCTGAAAGTAGTGCGCAACTTCCTGCGCGCTAACCGCCGCATGTACCTGCCGCCGCTGCCCGACAAAGTGTGGGTTCCAGAGCGGTATGAGGCCATTGGCGCTACGTCAGAGAC
Organism: Chloroflexota bacterium; assembly: GCA_019136785.1. Lineage (GTDB taxonomy): Bacteria > Chloroflexota > Anaerolineae > Promineifilales > Promineifilaceae > JAGVTM01. Next base: position 2,346 of record JAGVTM010000224.1, read on the forward strand.
CTCCTACGTAGATGACAAAGCCACAGCCGGACAACATTATATGTATTACGTCGTGGCTGAATACGAGGTTGGGCAGCGGTCGGTGGCTTCCAACATCGTCACCTCCCCTTCCTTCACTCCCGCCGTGACCTTTGATAACCTGCGCCAACTGGTGCAGCGCCATGCGTCCCGACTGGAAATCGGCGACGCTGCGCGGGAAACGGTGGACGCCGCTCAAGCTGCCGTGAAAATGGGGGATAACGCCGCCGCCATTGTCGCCCTCAAAAACCTGTACGGCAGGCTGGCGCAAGTAGAAATAGCCGCCTGGGCTGCCAGCGATGTGCAGGTCGCCTTACGAAAACTGGTGCGGCGTATTTCGTTAGTACAGGCTAACCTCATTCCGGCTGATTCTCTGTAGAAGTTCCCCTGGCAGTGCGTCGCACCCCTCCTGTGCAGCCTGGCGCGTTTTGAGGCAGATCATGGCGAGATTTTTAATTACGGTATGGCCCATGTATGGTCACGTGTTCCCGAACATGCCGGCAGCGATTGCCCTGCGCGAACGGGGTCATGAAGTGGCTTTCTACACAGGCGGCAAAGCGGTTTCGCTGGTGGAAAGCCAGGGCTTTACCTGCTTCCCTTTCCAACAGGTTGACGCCGACTACTTTGAAAAACTGCTGGCTAAAGGCTTTTTTGGCGAACCGACCATGATTAAGCGCCGCCAGCGCCAGGTGTTCATCTATCACCACTGGCTGATTGGCACGCTGCGCGGTCAGGTGGCTGACCTGGAAGCCATTGTGCAGCAGTGGCGGCCCGATGTGCTGGTGGTGGATACCACCATGTGGGGCCCGCTGCTGGTCACGCACGAAAAGCACAATATCCCCGTAGCCATCTACTCCTGGACGGTGGGCACGATTCTGCCCGGCCCGCAAATGCCTGTGGTTGGGCTGGGCTTGCCGCGTCCGCGCAATGCCTTTGACCGGCTCAAGGCAAACATGGTGGGTCAGGTCTTGTCGCTATCCACTGCCAGCATCCGCCGCGACGCCAACCGCGTGCGCCAGGAAAATGGGCTGAAACCGCTGACGATGCCTGTGGCGGAGTATGCCGGCACAATGCCCCTCTACATCTCCACCACTGTGCCCGAACTCGACTACAACCGTACCGACCTGCCAACCAGCGTCAAATACGTCGGCCCCACCGTCTGGAACAAACTCAACGACGCCCCGCCTGCCTGGATTAACGAATTTGCGCGGGATAAGCCATTGGTCTACATTACCGAAGGCACTCTGCGCGATCATAAGCCCATCATCCTGCAGGCGGCGGCTAAGGGCCTGGCAAATTTGCCTATCCAGGTGGTGATGACTACGGGTGGGCGACGCGACCCGGCAGAAGTGGGGCTGCATCCTATTGCGCCCAACATCCAGATCAAAAGCTGGGTGCCGGACAGCGACTTCATACCCAAAGTGGATTTGCTGGTAGCCGCCGGCGGAGCCAGTACCACCCTTGGCGCGCTGCAAGCGGGCGTGCCCATGGTCATGGTTCCCACCGAGTGGGACAAACCAGAAAGCGCGCAGCGAGTGGCTGAAGTGGGCGCAGGTATTCGCCTGTCGCCCTGGAAGTTGACGCCCGAACGGCTGCGGCAGGCAGTGGAGGAAGTGCTGCACAATCCCACCTATCGCCAGAATGCGCAGCGTATTGCCGCTGCCTGCCAGCGCTACGGCGGCGGCGCGCAGGCGGCTGAACTGCTGGAAGAATTAAGCCAGCGCTGACGGGCTGCAGCAGCCGGTTCGTTTACATAGGTTTGATCAGTCCTTATCGGGAGGAAGTGTTATGAGGAAGAGCGTACAAGGGCACAGACGTGTCTGGGCAGCGGTCGTATTAGTTCTGGTTTGTGGGTTGGCGGCGGCAGGCGTGGGTTGGCAGCGGTTAATGCCGGCATACGCCTCTGGCGCCCCCCAAAACGTCACCATTACCATGCTGCGTGA
>JAGVTM010000592.1 GCA_019136785.1 Chloroflexota bacterium
CCCAAGAAGTCGAACGTCTAACTTCTTCATGAAAATTGGTAGACTTGGACAGGTTAGCAACCTGTCCTACATTCTTCTCCGCGCCCCGCGTAAGCGGACTGCCGCGTCTCCGTGTGAAAAATAGCTCCCAGTCGCGCATCCCCCTGCAACAAATAGAAAGCGCGATAACGCGACACGTTCAACGACTGCCAGCGCCGCCAACTCGTATCCTCTGACAGAGCGGATAGCCGGTCTGCCAGCCCTTCCGTCAAAAGCTCCGCCCGCGTCATCTCACACTTGATCGTCCCCCCATCCGGCATTTCCACATAGCGCCCGCAAGCCGGATTGGGCAGCAGTTCCTCATCCCCTTGCACCGCCGCCAATGCCGGCAGCAATGCCGGCACAGCATCATGAGACAATGTATTCAGATAAACCACATCCAGGTCTCCCGTCTCCAGATAGCGCGCCACATTCTGGCGCACAATAAACGCATCCGGGTTGATCACATTCAGCGTACCCAGGAAGCCCACTGCCGCCGCCAGCAGCCCCAGCGCAAACCACTCCGGTCGCCGCCACAACGTCCACAGAAACCAGACCAGCAGCGCCCCCAGCCACCCCATAAACAGATACACCATCAACCGCAGTTGGGTATAGCCATAAGCTGCTTCATACAAATTCATGCGCCGCCAGGCAGAGACCAGCATCACCAACACCATGGCCGTCATCAACGTACTTAGGGCGTTAAACAGCTTAAGCTGTCGTTTGCTTTCCCGCTGCGTCAACCAGTTCAAGCCCAAAACAAGCGTCAGAGACAGCGCCGCCACCGCCACCAGTTCAAAGAAACCGCGCCGCGCATATTCTGCATAGCTGTAACCCGTTATGCTTACGTTGCGGACGCCGCCAAACAAATAAGTGAACTGCACCGCCACAAAAAGGCTAAACAGCAAATTGACCAGCCCCAGCAGGATAGCCGTTTCCGTGAAGCCCCAGACAACCATGCGCGGAATGCGTTCCAGCGCCTTCTCCACCATGCCCTGATCATCTTCGGCGGCGCGTCCCCATGCCAAAACCATCCCCCCCGCCAACAGCCAGGTCATGGCCCCAATCAGCAGCAGACGCCAGCCCAACTCTATGACTTCGGGCACAATCTGTAGATTCAAAACAGTGGTCACATATCGGGCAAAAACGGCGTCGGCAGAACTTAGCAGCAGCGTGAAAACAGCTAAAACCGGCAGCGACAGCAGCAAGCCGCGCAGGATGGGCGCCAGATGGCGGCGCGTCTGGCCCGGAATGTCGCTGGCTGCCGCGCTTTGCCTCACCAAAGGCGTCGCCTGCAGCAGACTATTGCCACCCACCCGTGCCGGCAGCAGCAGCGCCCCCACCGTCGTCAAGCTGCCTGGATGCCCGGCAGCGTAAAAGAAAAGCAGGTAAGTCAGGCAGACGAGCGTCGCCAGCACGTTAAAAGCCGTCAGGTAAGGGTTGGCGCGGATGCTGGCCATGCCCGCAAAAAACAACAATGGCAGCAGCAGCCACAAATGCCGCCAGCGCGGCGAGACGCCAGCCACGCGGCTGGCATAACCAAACGCTGCCAGAAACAGCAGCACAAACAGCAGCAGCGAAATCCCTACCGCTTTACCATAAAAAAACAAATCCGCGCTCCACCCCAGCGCCAACGCCAGCGGCAACACCCGGTTAGCAGTTAGCGAGTTTACCAAGACGGTTTCTTTTAACATTCCATAAACCCTTTTCTTAACTTTTTGGCGCGTGTCATTCCCATCTGTCTTCGGCGAGGAATCCCTACCCCTCTTACCGGCCAACGGCCCTCAAAGTGACAATTATTCTTTGCCATTTTCGCACTTTAGCGGCGAACATTTACTTTCAACGCGGGCGCGTCATAGACGCCCCCAACATCATACCAAAGATGAGGGCAATCAGAGCAATAATCAAAAGCGTGGACAGGCTGACAGCAAACATCATCTCTTTTCCTCCAGTCTGGCCCCGCAAGCGACCAGCAATTTATACAATGCGTCCAGTGTAAAGAAAACCCGCCCCCATTCCCACCCCTTAACCACCCCAACCCACGCACTCAAGTGCTTGACGTTGAGCCCCCTGATCCGCCATGCTACAATACAACTCAACACACAAACCCACCTTCTACCTTCTTCCTTCTTCCTTATACATCATGCTATCCATTCTGCTTGTTGAAGATAACGAAAAACTGCGCCCCGCCCTGAAGCTGGGGCTGGAAAACACAGGCCAGGTAACCGTGCGCCACGACTGCGCTACCGGCGAAGCCGCCCTGGAATATTGCCTGCTGCAGTCCCCCGATGCAATTCTAATGGACGTACAGTTAGCGGGGGACATGAACGGCATCGAAGCCGCCGTCGCCATCCGCCGCGAATATCCGCGCCTGCCCGTCGTTTTCTACTCCATTCAAGATGACGACGCCTACTATCGGGACTTCCGCCGTGCCGGCATTCTCAGCCACTACGCCTACGTCCGCAAAAGCAACTACCTGCTGCCCGCCATGATCGTCCCCCTGCTGCGCGACGCCGTGCAAGGGCGCAGCTTCATTGACCCCAACATCGAATCCCGCGTGCAGGAAGTGCGCCACAAAGACGCTAACGCCCCCCTGGCTCTCCTAGAACCCAACGAACAGGTCGTCGCCCGCATGTTGGCGCACGGTTTGAGCAATGAACAAATCGCCGCCCGCCTCGGTTTCCGCGACAAGCGCACCATTAGCCGCATCAACGGTCAGATTTACACCACCTGGGGCTTAAACCAGACCGCCGCCGATGAAAAAGTTGCTCGCACCCGCGCCGCCCTCATTGTCGCCTCCGGTCGCCTCATTCAATGGGACGAAGCCGGACAGCCCCTGGTCATGAACGAGCGCGGCGAGTGGGTCGTCTGGGAGGCGTCATGAGCGGCAACCTGGCGCTGGATTGGGTCATGATGGCCGTTTCCCTGTTCAACACCGTGCTGCTGGTGTGGCTGGGGTTGACCGTGCTGTTTAATTCCGACCGGCGCGCCTGGGGTATCTGGCTGGCCAGCGGCGGATTGTTGTTAGGCGGCGCGTTCTTTGTCAGCCACACCGCCATTGTCGGGCAGGGATTGGTCCAGCTAAGCTGGTGGAGCATGATATTCTGGTGGGCAGGGGGGCTGGCCCCCGCTATTGTGCTGCCGTTCGCCTGGTACGTGGTCACTTTGTGGTATGCGGGCTTTTGGGAGCCATCCCCATCGAGTCTGCGGCGGCGACAGCGCCCCTGGTTTATCCTGGTCTTGTGCCTGCTCAGTATGGGGTTGGCCGGGCTGGGCGTGGGGATTTTTTTATTGTCCGTGCCCGCGCCAGAGTTTGCCAATTTGCGCCTGTTTATTCGCTGGTCGGTTGCCGGCATTCCTCTGCTGGCATTAGGCTACTCTGGCTACGTAATCCTGTGTATCGGCTTGTCGCTGGACGCTTTGCGCCGCCCTGGCCCCTCTGCCCGCATCATGGGCGCGGCTGCCCGCCAGCGCGCCCGCCCCTGGCTGGTGGGCGCCGCCCTGGCGCTCTTGCTGGTCAGCCTGCTGGTGGCGGGCGTCATGCTGTGGGTCGTGCAAAGCGCCCAGCGCCTCTCTTTCTACGAATTTGTCCTGACAGCCCGCCGCACCATTGCCTGGGTAGATTTGTTGATTGCCGGCATCATCAGCCTGGCTATTCTGCTGCTGGGGCAAGCCATCGTCTCCTACGAAATTTTCACCGGTCGCAGCCTGCCCCGCCGCGGCTTGCAGCGGCACTGGCGGCGCGCTGTCATTCTGGCTGCCGGCTACGGTCTCATTGGCGGCGGCGCAGCCATCATCCAATGGCATCCCGTTTATCCCCTGCTGCTGACCACCCTGCTCATGACCCTTTTTTTCGCCCTCTTTAGCTGGCGCTCCTATGCCGAACGCGAGCGATACATTGACCATTTGCGTCCATTTGTCGCCAGCCAGGGGCTTTATGACCAGTTGCTCACCGAAACTGCGCCGTCCGCCGTAGATATTGCCACCCCTTTTTACACCCTTTGCGCCGACGTTTTAGACGCGCAGGTGGCTTATCTGGTGGCTTGGGGCCCGTTAGCTCCCCTGGCCGGGCCGCCATTGGTATACCCGCCCCACGCGACGACAGTTGCCCCCACCGTTGAATCGTTGGTCAGCCGGTTTGCCACGCCTGACAGTGGCAGCGCCGCCGTTTCCCCTCAGGATTATGGCGGCGCTATCTGGGCACTGCCTTTGTGGAGCCAGCGGGGTCTGATTGGCATCTTTCTGCTGGGGGAAAAACAAAATGCCGGCCT
>JAGVTM010000011.1 GCA_019136785.1 Chloroflexota bacterium
GGAGTGTTGTTTGCCGGCAAGCTGCTGGCTTATGCCGGCATGGAACACGGCCACCACGTTACCTGGATTCCGTCCTATGGCCCCGAAATGCGCGGCGGCACAGCCAATTGCACCGTCATTATCAGCGACAACCCTATCGGGGCGCCCATTGTCTCCCGCCCGGATATCGCTATCGTATTAAACCAACCTTCCTTTGAAAAGTATGAGCCGTTGGTAAAAGCAGGCGGGCTGCTGGTGGTTAACAGCGCCATCATTCACACTCAGACCACACGAACGGATATAGACGTCGTCTACGTGCCCGCCAACACCATCGCCGCCGAACTGGGCAGCGACAAGATGATGAACATGGCTGCGGTAGGGGCAATGTTATCCCAGCGTCCCATTTTGCCGCTATCGGTCGTGGGTCAGGTATTGGTCGAACACCTGCCCAAAGAGAAAGAGCACCTGATTGAAAGCAACCTGAAAGTGCTGCAGGGCGGTCACGATGTAGCCGCCGCTGCGGAAGCCGCAGTCGCGGAAGCCGCCGCCGCGGTAGCCGCTTAAAGCGGATTAGCGAGACAGACACAGGCATGTTATGCAAAACGTGAAACGTGCTCAGCATGGGCGCGTTTCACGTTTTGCATTGTCAAAGCGGAGAAACCGGTATGTTCCCCAAAATCCTGGTACCTTTAGATGGCTCTGAACTGGCTGAACGGGCGCTGCCGCTGGCGGTCAAGCTGGCAGCGCAAGGCGGCAGCCGCCTCATTTTGCTGCGCGTTCCCGTTTTCGATCTGCCAGAGTCGCTGCTGCCGCCAGTGGTGGAGCGCCAGGATGCCCGCTGGCGGGAGTATACGCCTGAGGATGCGGTACATGCCGCTACGGCTTACCTGGAGCGTATTGCGGCGCGCCTGACGGAGCAGGGAAGCCAGGTGGAAACACGGGTGGTGGAGGGAGACCCTGCCGGCATCATCCTCGACCTGGCGGAGATGGAACAAATCAGCCTGATCGTCATGTCCCCGCGCGGTATCACGGGCCTGGCGCGTTGGGTGTTTGGCAGCGTCACCGAGCGCGTGCTGCGCCAGGCGCCCTGCCCGGTGCTGGTGTCGCGGGCGTCAGGAGACGTGCGCCGCGTCTTTATAACCCTGGATGGTTCCCCATTGGCGGAACATGCCATTGAACCAGGTCTCAATGTGGCGCAGCGGTTAGGCTGTCCGGTCACCTTGCTGCGCGTGGAACCTAGAGTGGCAAACAACCTCATCGAAGAAATGGTGATAGGGCTGGCCCTGGCAAACGAGGGGGCTGTCGAGCAGCTAACAGACGTAGCGCTGGCCAATGCCGCCCTGTATCTAAACGATGTGGTCGAACGGTACGAGCAGCCTGGGCGCACGCTGCAAAAATCGCTGCTGGTGGGTGGGGCGGCTGAACAAATTGTAGAGAGTGTGGAACAGGTTAGCGACAGCTTGATTGTGATGGCGTCGCATGGACGCACAGGCTTGCAGCGCTGGGTATACGGCAGCGTCACCGACAAAGTAATGCACAGCACTGAAGCCTCTCTGCTGATTGTTCGCCCGGCATTTGCCAGCCGCCCCAATTCCTGACGCATGTCTGGGGACGTAGCCATGATTGAGCACGTGGTCGCTTTCCAGGGGGAACTGGGGGCTTATTCCAACCAGGCCATTTACCAGCATTTTGGGCCCGAGACGAATGTGCTGCCTTGTGAGAGCTTTGCCGGCATTTTCGACGCCATCCACCACGGTCGCGCCACGCACGGCATGTTGCCCGTGGAAAACTCCCTGGCGGGCACGGTCATCCCTGCCTATGATGAGTTGATTGATCACGACCTGCGCATCCAGGCAGAACTCATTTTCCGCGTTAGCCACTGCCTGATGGCTCCTCCAGGCGCATCCTTGAAGGACATCCAGCGCGTTCGTTCGCACCCGCAGGCGTTGGCGCAGTGCGCTGGTACTTTGCGTCGCCTGGGGTTGGAACCCGTCAATTATTACGACACGGCGGGGGCCGCTCGCGATCTGGCTGCCCAACCCGAACCCCACACCGCCGCTATTGCCAGCCGCCTGGCTGCCGGCATCTACGGCCTGGACATTTTGTTGACGGGTATTGAGGATGAATCCTTTAACTACACCCGCTTTTTTGTCCTGGGCACGACCGCCCCGCCGCGCCATGATCCCAGCAAAACGTCCATCATCTTCACCACGCGCCACGTGCCTGGCGCCCTCTATCACGTGTTAGGGGAATTGGCCGGGCGAGGCATCAATCTGACGAAAATTGAGTCACGCCCCCGCCGCAATCGTCCCTGGCACTACCGTTTCTTTGTGGATTTTGACGGGCACGAAGACGCCCCTCACGTCCAGGCCGCTTTGCTCGGCATCCGGAAACAGACTTCCTTCCTCAAGGTCCTCGGCTCTTACCCCGCCGCCTTGCCATTTGCCGAGAACCCAAAAGAGGAGGCCCTTCCGTAAAAGAGCCTCCTCTCGCTAAACTGCGCCCTCTGTTTCTACTTGTTTACAGGTCTTCGCACTGGTCTTGCTTTTCGCCCTGCACAATGTTGCCGCCGCCAACGGGGGCCGGCGTATTAGCCAGGCATTGCAGGTTGGCGTCAATCATGTTCTGGTAAATTGCCACCCCGGCTTCGTTCTGAAATGCCTGCACGTTCCCGTTGACATCGTTGCGGCGCACGGTCAGGGGGGCGTTGTTGTCGTCCAACAGGATGTCGCCCGTGATTGCCACACGGTCAATTAAAGCTGTACCGCCTTGCACATGCTGAATGCTGCCGCCGACAGAACCAAGAACAACCCATACTTTGGCGGCGCCTTCCGCCTGGATGTTGCCGTTGACAGCAGCGTCGAAGGCGCGCAGGGTAGAGCCTGTACCGACGTTAACCGTTCCTTCCACTTCGGTGCGGAAGAGGGTGCAGGTGGCGCCATCGGGCACCAGGACGTTGTCTACAGTGATGGGGCCGAGCGTGCCTGTGCACGTAATCTCTTCGGCAAAGGCAGGCTGGCTGCCGGCAAACAAGAAAGCGAATGAAAGAACGGTCAGAAGCATGGCAAATGTGAGCTTTTTCATGGTTTTTCTCCTAAGGCGTGTGGGCTGATGCCCTGGAAATTGTTTTTGATGAAAGTGAATCAATCATCATGGTGTTCTGTACAAGGATTGCCGGCAACAACGGCAAAAAATACATGACTTTGAAAATTGGTGAGATTGGGGTTGCTGCTTCTCACCCGTCGTTTTACGTTTTCCCTTAACCGTGTTAACATTCCTCTCCTATGAGTCGTCCTGAGAATATTACCGATTACCGCTGGCAAACCAGCCCCCCTGCTCCCGCCCACATTCGCCAGGAATTTGGTCACCTTCACCCTGTCCTGCTGCAAGTGCTGTATAACCGCGGCATCACCGACGCCGCCCACATGCAGGCGTTCCTGGAAGGGTATTACCTGGAAAGCCGCGATCCGTTCTTGCTTGCCGGCATGGAACAGGCTGTGGCACGCATTGAACAAGCCGTTTCCGCTAACGAGACCATCATCGTATACGGGGACTTTGACGCCGACGGCGTGACTTCCACCGTCTTGCTGACTCAGGCGCTGCGCGGGCTGGGGTTGGAACGGCAGCAAGTCCAGCCGTATATTCCCGACCGCGTGGACGAAGGCTATGGGCTGAATAAAGAAGCCCTGACTAAACTCAAAGAGAAAGGGGCTGGCCTCGTTATCAGCGTGGACTGTGGCATTCGCTCAGTGGCGGAAGTGGAACATGCCCACAGCATGGGCCTGGACATGATTATCACCGACCACCATCATCTGGGGCCGCAGTTGCCGGCAGCGGTAGCCGTCGTCAACCCCAAGCGGGAGGACTCCGCCTATCCAGAGCAAATGCTGGCAGGCGTGGGCATTGCCTATAAATTGTCGCAGGCGCTGCGTCAGGCTATGCCGCAGCAAGCCACCTATGCTGACGAGGATTTGCTGGATCTGGTAGCCATTGGCACCGTCGCCGACCTGGCGCCGCTCTTAAAAGAAAACCGTCTGCTGGTCATCGAGGGCTTAAAGGTACTCAACGAAGCGCGCCGCCCCGGCGTGGCCGCCCTGGCCCGCGTCTCGGGCGTGCAGCCAGGGAACATGACCGCCGAAACGATAGGTTTCGCCCTGGGGCCCCGCATCAACGCCGCTGGTCGCCTGGCCCACGCCTACACGGCTGCCAGGCTGCTGTCGGTCAATAATGACCTGCAGGCCAACCAATATGCCGCTGAATTAAACCAGCTCAACCAGGATCGGCGTGCGCTCACCGCCCGG